>JBDTXQ010000158.1:0-6262 GCA_040006115.1 Usitatibacter sp. | reverse complement strand
CGCCGAGCAGCGCGTCGAAGCCGAGGCGCTGCTGACCGCGATCCGCGCCGCCCTTGCGCGCGACGCCGATCTCCTCGCCGCAGACGAGCTCGCCGTCCTCGAGAACGGCATGGCCACCCTGGAAAAGGCCTGGAACACGCCCGACCACCGCGCCATCAAGGCCGCGATCCATGAGTTGAACCACGCGAGCGAAGCGTTCGCCGCGCGGCGCATGGATCGCGCGGTGTCGGGCGCGCTCACCGGGCGCCGGCTGGACGAGGTGCGCACCAAGTGACGCGCCTCACCGTCCTTCCCCACGAGACGCTCTGTCCCGAGGGCGCCGAGATCGAGGTCGAGCCCGGAGCCTCCATTTGCGATGCGCTCCTCGCGAGCCACATCGAGATCGAGCACGCCTGCGAGAAGAGCTGCGCGTGCACCACGTGCCATGTGATCGTGCGCGAGGGCTACGGGGAGCTCGACGCGCCCACCGAGAAGGAGGACGACCTCCTCGACAAGGCGTGGGGGCTCGAGCTCACCTCGCGGCTTTCATGCCAGGCGCGCATGAAGGACAAGCCCGTTACCATCGAGATCCCGAAGTACACCCTGAACCAGGTGAGCGAGGCCAAGCGATGAAGTGGACCGACACGCGCGAGATCGCGATCGCCCTTTTGGACAACTATCCGAAGGTGGATCCGACGACGGTGAGATTCACGGACCTGCGCGAGTGGGTGCTGGAGCTCCCCGGCTTCGACGACGACCCGAACCGTTCGGGCGAGAAGATCCTGGAAGCGATCCAGGCCACCTGGATCGAGGAAGCGTCCTGAGCACGTCACCCGTCCTCGTCGATCACTCGCGCCTGCGCTTCTTCATCGCGCTCGCTTTCGAGACAGTCGGCATGCCGTCGGCCGACGCACGCACCGTCGCCGCGCTCATGGCGGACGCCGACCTGCAGGGCTCCGAGGGCCATGGCGTGATCCGCCTGCCCCAATACGTGAAGCGCATCCGCGCCGGCGGCGTGAACCTGAATCCGAACATCCGCGTCGAGCGCGAGCGCGCCGCCATGGCGTTGATCCACGGCGACAACGCCATGGGCCACCTCGTGATGAAACGTGCCGCGGAGCTCGCCATCGACAAGGCGCGCACCGCCGGCGTGGCGTGGGTCGGCGCGCAGTGGAGCAATCACGCCGGCCCGGCTTCCCTCTACGCGCGCATGATGCTCGCGCACGACATGATCGGGCTCTACTTCGCGGTGGGCAACGCCAACCACCTGCCGCCGTGGGGCGGAATCGACATGCTGCTTTCCACTAACCCGATCGCCGCGGCGATTCCCGCCGGCGAAGAGCCGCCCATCGTGCTCGACATGGCGACCACGGTGGCGGCCTATGGCAAGGTGAAGGCCAAGGCCGCGCGAGGCGAGATGATGCCCGAGGGATGGATGATCGACCGCGAGGGCAACCCGCTCACTGATCCGCGCCGGGCCAACGAAGGATTCCTCCTTCCCATCGGCGGCTACAAGGGCTACGGGCTCGCGCTCGTGGTGGGCCTCCTTGCCGGCACGCTGAACGGCGCGGCCATGGGCAAGGACGTGATCGACTTCAACCACGACGCCGCGACCGCGACGAACACCGGGCAGGCGATCATGGCGATCGATCCATCGGCGTTCGGGGAGATCGGCGAATTCAAGGCGGCGGTGGACACGCTCATTCGCGACCTGCACGCGTCCCAGCGCATGCCGGGCGTGGACGCCATCCTCGTCCCTGGCGAGCAGAGCCACGCGCGCGCCGTGGCGCAGCGCGCCGGCGGCATCGCCATCGCGCCCGCGCTCATGAATACTCTCGACCGATTGGCCGAGGAGCTCGAGATCCCCCCGCTACGCACCCACTAGGAGAGGTGAGACAAATGAAGATCTTCATGGCGATCGTGCTTGCCCTGGCATTGCCGCTTGCCGCGGGTGCGCAGCAGTCCTACCCCAACAAACCGATCCGCCTCATCGTGCCGCTGGCCGCGGCGAGCGCCGTCGACAATGCGGCGCGCATCGTTACGCAGAAGATGGGCGCGAACATGGGCCAGCCGTTCGTGGTCGAGAACGTTCCCGGCGCGGCCGGCCTGATCGGCACGCAGCAGCTCGCGAAAGCGGCACCGGACGGCTACACGCTCGGCGGCTTCAACGACAGCATCATGACGATGCTCCCCAACATGCCCACCAAGCCCTCGTGGGACATCCTGCGTGATTTCGAGCCGATCTCGCTGGTCGCCACCATCGAGTGGGGACTCGTCACCACGCCGAGCACGCCCTACAAGAGCGCCGCGGACCTGATCGCCGCGGCCAAGGCGCGCCCCGGAGAGGTGAACTTCGGCTCGGGCGGCAACGGCAGCCCGCAGCACATCGCCATGGCGCTCTTCGCTTCGCAGGCGGGCGTCACCATGACGCACGTCCCGTACAAGGGCGCGTCGCAGGCCGCGTTGGGCGTCGCCGCGGGCGACGTGCCGTTCGCTTTCCAGGGGCTCGCGACCGTCGCGGGCCTGGTGCGGGGCGGCAAGCTGCGCTTGATCGGCGTCGCCACGCCCGCGCCGTTGCCGCAGTTTCCGGAAGCGCCCACGGTCGCGACCTCGGGCCTGCCCGGGTTCCACTTCAACTCGTGGTTCACGATGATGGCGCCCGCGGGCACGCCGAAGGAGATCATCGCGCGGCTGCACGCCGAGATCGTGAAGGCGCTCGCCGATCCCGACGTGCAGGCGAAGTTGCGCGACCAGGGCCTCACCGTGCGCGGCACCTCGCCCGAGGAGCTCGCCGCGGCGACGCGCGATCAGCTCGCCCGTTACGCCCGCCTTTTCAAGGATGTCGGTATCAAGGGCGAGTAGCGCCGCACGGGTAGTGCGGGTTGTCTTTTTCCGGCGACGAGGCGTAGAGTTTTCCTCGCAACACCCCTTCGGAGGATAAAAAATGAAAACCACCATCCTGCGCCTCGCAGGCGCCTGTTTATCCGCTTCCCTCGCCCTGGTCTCACTCCCGACTCTCGCGCAGATCCACAACATCGAGAACCTCAAGAAGATGAAGCTTTCCGGCGTCGACACGAGCATGCCGCCGGTGCCCCAGGAAGGACTCAATGCCGATGCGCTGCGCGAGAACCTGAAGCGCATCAAGATGCCGCCTGGATTCAAGATCGACTTGTATGCGGTTGTGCCCGACGCACGCCACATGGCGGTGGCGCCCTCGACCAACATGCTGTTCGTGGGCACGCGCAAGAACACGGTGTGGTCGGTGACCAACCGCAACAGCGGTGAACGCGCGACCGAGGTGAAGCCATTCGCCCCGTCGGCCAAGTTCCACGTGCCCAACGGCGTCTGCTGGACCAAGGACGGGTTCCTGGTCGTGGTCGAGCATAACCGGGTGCTCAATTTCCCGGCCGCGGAGTTCTTCTACGAAGGCGGCGACGTCGCGGTGATCGAGGTGGTGCCGCAGGGCAAGTTGATCCCGGTCGAAGAGGAGTCGTACAACCACCACGCGCGCACTTGCCGCGTCGGCCCGGACGGGATGCTCTACATCACGCTCGGCCAGCCCTACAACGTGCAGCCGCGCGACAAGATCGACCTCTTCAACAAGGTCGGCATCGGCGGCATCGTGCGCATGAACGCGTTCGACGGCTCCAAGCGCGAGGTTTACGCCACCGGCATCCGCAATTCCGTGGGCCTGGAATTCAACCCGAAGGACAAGACGCTCTGGTTCACGGACAACCAGACCGACGGGATGGGCGACGACATCCCGGCGGGCGAGATCAACCGCGCGACGGGACCGGGGCAGTTCTTCGGCTACCCGTGGATCTGCGGCAAGACGCGCATCACGGAGTTCGGGTACGACAAGGATCCGCTGCCACCGAACATCACGAACCCGCAGGTGTACACGGACGCGCATGCAGCCGACCTGGGCCTCGCGTTCTATAACGGCAAGCAGTTCCCGGCGAAGTACCAGGGCGGGCTCTTCAGCGCGCAGCACGGCTCGTGGAACCGCACGAAGCCGATCGGCGCGCGCGTGATGTTCACGAGCCTGAAGGCCGACGGCACCGCCGACAAGACGGAAGTGTTCGCCGAAGGCTGGCTCGACGACGAGACCGGCCTTTATCGCGGCCGCCCCGTGGACGTCGTGATGATGAAGGACGGCTCCATGCTGGTTTCCGACGACTTCGCCGGCGCGCTCTATCGCATCAGCTACGTGGGCGAGGCGCCGCGCCGTTGAGGATTGCCGCCGCAGCGCTCGTGTTCACGCTCGCGGCCCCGGCCCTGGCGGCGGATCCGCCGCCAGGGAAGGCGAAGGCGCAGATGTGCGCCGCCTGCCACGGGCTCCTCGGTGTCGGCACGATGCCCGACACGCCCAATCTGGCGGGGCAGCCGCGCAGTTATCTCGTCGAGCAGCTGAAGCAGTTCCGCGGCGGCAAGCGCAGCCATGAAGTGATGAACGTGGTCGCCAAGCCGCTCACCGACGCCGAGATCGCCGACCTCGCCGATTGGTTCGCGTCGATCGCCATCGAGGCGAGGGCGCCGCCCTGAGAATCCCATTCGCCATCGCGGCGCTCGCGGTTTGCGTCATCGCGCGGGGGCAGGAGCCGGTGGCCCTCGACACCGTGGTGATCTCGGCCACGCGCGTCGATACGCGCGCCTTCGACGCGCCCGCCGCGATCTCGGGCTTGGATGCGGAGGCGATCCGCGCCGCGGGCCCGATGGTGAACCTCTCGGAAGCGCTCGCGCGCGTGCCCGGCCTCACCGTCCTCAACCGCCAGAACTACGCGCAGGACCTGCAGCTTTCCATCCGCGGCTTCGGATCGCGCTCGACCTTCGGAATTCGCGGCGTGCGCGTCATCGTCGACGGCATCCCGGCCACCATGCCCGACGGCCAGGCGCAGGCGTCGAACGTGAGCCTCGCCTCGGCCGAGCGCATCGAGGTGCTGCGCGGGCCGCTTGCCCTGCTCTACGGCAACGCGGCCGGGGGCGTGGTCCAGGTGTTCACGCGAGCGGGCGCCGCCGAGCCCACCGTCTCGCTTTCCGGCTCCGCCGCGCCCTACGATGCGCGCCGCGAGGGCGCGAGCTTCGCGGGCTCGAGCGGCGATCACCGGCTCACCGTCGACGCGTCGCGCTTCGAGACCGACGGCTACCGCGAGCACAGCGCCGCGCGCCGCGACCAGGTGAACGCGAAGTGGAGCTGGCAGCTCGCGCCGGCCACGCGCGCGGACACCGTCGTGAACGTCCTCGACCAGCCCGGTGCGCTCGATCCGCTCGGGCTCACGCGCGCACAGTGGGAGGCCAATCCGCGCCAGGCGCCGGCGATCGCTTTCACGCAGGATGCGATGAAGAGCGTGCGGCAGAAGCAGGCCGGCTGGGTGGTCGAGCACGGGTTCGATTCCGCCACCACGCTCACAGCGCGCGCCTACGTCGGCCGGCGCGACCTCGACAACAAGCTCTCGGTGCCGCTCGCGGCGCAGCTTCCAGCGAGCTCGAGCGGCGGCATCGTGGTCTTCGAGCGCGAATACGCGGGCACCTCGCTGCAGCTCGCGCGGCGTTTCGTCCTCGGCGACGGCGTGAATGCGCGCGTGGTGGCGGCCCTCGAGCACGACCGCATGGACGATGACCGGCAGGGCTATCTCAACAACGCCGGGGTGCGCGGCGCGTTGCGCCGCGACGAGGACGACCGCGTCGCCAGCACCGACGTTCTTCTGCAGGCGAGCGTCGACCTGGGCGAGCGCTGGAGCGCCGTCGCCGGGGTGCGCTCGAGCCGCGTGCGCTTCGAGACGCGCGACCGCTACATCGCGACCGGCAATCCCGACGACAGCGGCACGCTCGAGTACCGCGCGACGAATCCGGTCGCGGGCATCACGTGGCACGCCGCGCGCGACGTGAACGTCTACGCGAACGCGGGGCGCGGTTTCGAGACGCCTACCTTTACCGAGCTCGCCTATCGCAACAACGCCTCGGGGCTCAACACCGACCTGAAGGCCGCTCGCGGCAACCACGCGGAGCTCGGCGCGAAGTGGCGCTCGGATTCGGGGCACGGCGTCGAGGCCGCGCTCTTCGACATCCGCACGCGCGACGAGATCGTGGTGGACACCAACGTGGGCGGGCGCTCGACCTTCCGCAACGCGGGTCGCACCTCCCGCCACGGCGCCGAGATCGCGTATACAGGGAAGTGGTCGGCTCAGCTGAGCGCAGCGGTCTCGCTCACGGCATTGAGCGCGCGCTTCGAGAACGGCAATCGCCTGCCCGGCACTCCCGAGCGCAGCGCCTTCGCCGAGGT
>JBDTXQ010000157.1:0-6271 GCA_040006115.1 Usitatibacter sp. | reverse complement strand
AGTCCCATCACCTGGGACGCACCGTGATCCTCTCGGCACGCCCCGAGGACAACGAGGGGCTCGAGGATTTCCTCGTCCGCGAGTTCTTCGGCACGCCCACGCTCGGGCGCGGCAGGCGCTGAGAGCTAGCGCGGGCGGGCGCGATACTGCGCGAGCCCCTTGGCCGCGTCGCCGCGAACCTTCCACTTGAGAGGGGCGAACCAGCCGAGGAGCGAGCCGGCGGGGCCGAGCGCCTGGGAGGACCATTTCCAGAAGGAGAAGCGGTCGTAGTGGCGCACGATGAGCCCGTCGCGGAAGGCGAACATCGCGCCCACGCGGTTCACCACCGGGCGCCCGGTGCGGCTGAAGGTGTAGCGGGCGGTCCAGCGCGCGGTGCCGCCCTCGCCGTCGGCGTGAGCTTCGTCGAGCGTGACCGCGAGGTCGGCCGCGCGGGAGAGGAGCATGCGCCACATGTCGCCCGCCTCGCTCCCGTGGAGCATCGGGAACACCGGGTCGCTGAAGGCGATGTCCGGGTGATAGCAGCGCGCCATGCCCTCGGCGTCGCGCGCGGCGAAGCGGGCGTAGAACTCGCGGATCAGGCTTTCGTGGGGATGCACGGGCAGGAATTGACAGCCGTCAAGGTGGTGAAAATTGCCACGTTCCTATACTGCCGCAAAACCCGCAATCCCACCGGCAAGGATCCCCAATGCTCAGCGATATCGAAATCGCCCAGAAGGCGAAGATGAAACCCATTGGCGAGATCGCCAGGAAGCTCGGCATTCCCGACGCGGCCGTCTCGCCCTTCGGCCACTACAAGGCGAAGATCGCGCTCGAGTACGTGAATTCCCTCGGCGCCAAGCCCGACGGCAAGCTGGTGCTGGTGACCGCCATCAGCCCCACGCCGGCTGGGGAGGGGAAGACCACCACCACCGTGGGCCTGGGCGACGCGCTGAACCACATCGGCAAGAAGGCGGTGATCTGCCTGCGCGAGCCCTCGCTGGGCCCGGTGTTCGGGATGAAGGGCGGCGCCGCCGGCGGCGGCTACGCCCAGGTCGTGCCGATGGAGGACATCAACCTGCATTTCACCGGCGACTTCAACGCGATCCAGCTCGCCAACAATTTGCTCGCCGCGATGATCGACAACCACATCAACCACGGCAACGAGCTCGGCTTCGATGTCCGGCGCATCGCATGGAAGCGCGTGCTCGACATGAACGACCGCGCGCTGCGCCAGATCACGGTCGCCCTCGGCGGTCCCGCGAACGGCTTCCCGCGCGAGGACGGCTTCGACATCGTGGTCGCCTCCGAAGTGATGGCGATCTTCTGCCTGTCGATGAGCATCAAGGACCTGAAGGAGCGCCTCGGCAAGATCGTGTGCGGCTACACGCGCGACCAGAAGCCGATCCTCGCCAAGGATCTCAAGACCCACGGCGCGATGGCGGCGCTGCTGAAGGACGCGCTCGCCCCCAACCTGGTGCAGACGCTCGAGCACTCGCCCGCCTTCATCCACGGCGGCCCCTTCGCCAACATCGCGCACGGCTGCAACTCGGTTCTCGCTACCAAGACCGCGCTGAAGCTCGGCGACTACGTGGTGACGGAGGCGGGCTTCGGCGCCGACCTCGGCGCCGAGAAGTTCGTCGACATCAAGTGCCGCAAGGCGGGACTGAAGCCCGCGGCGGTGGTGCTGGTCGCGACCATCCGCGCGCTGAAATACCACGGCGGCATCGAGGTGAAGGAGCTCGGCAAGGAGAACCTCGAGGCGCTCGCCAAGGGCATGGCCAACATCGAGCGCCACGTGAACAACATCCGCAACAACTATGGGCTGCCGTGCGTGGTGGCGATCAACCACCGCACCGAGGACACCGACGCGGAAGTGAAGATGCTGCAGGACAAGATGGCCCACCACGGCGCCAAGGTGATCCTCGCGCGCCACTGGGCGGAGGGCGGCAAGGGCGCGGTGGACGTCGCCAACGAGGTGGTGCGCCTCTGCGAGGAGCCGAACAACTTCAAGTTCGTCTATGAGGACTCGGCCACCCTCTGGGACAAGATGAAGGCGATCGCCACCAAGATCTACGGCGCCGCCGACATCACCGCGGACTCCAAGGTGCGCACCCAGATCAAGAAGCTGCAGGAGTCGGGCTACGGCCACTACCCGGTGTGCGTCGCCAAGACCCAGTACTCGTTCTCCACCGACCCGCAGCTGCGCGGCGCGCCCTCGGGCCACGTGGTGAACGTGCGCGAGGTGCGGCTTGCCGCGGGCGCGGAGTTCGTGGTGATGGTCTGCGGCGACATCATGACGATGCCGGGGCTGCCGAAAGTGCCCTCGGCGGTAAGCATCGACGTGGATGACGACGGGAGAATCACCGGCCTCTTCTGACCGCGGGCGAAAGCCGCCCTATAATCCCGTTCCATGAGATTGAAGAACAAGGTGGCGATCGTCACCGGCGCGGGCTCGGGGTTCGGGGAAGCGATCGCGCGCCGCTACGCCGAGGAGGGCGCCTCGGTCGTGGTGAATGACATCGCCGCGGCGGGCGCGCAGCGCGTGGCGAAGGAGATCGGCGCCAGCGCCGCGGCCCGGGTGGGCGACGTGTCGAAGGATTCCGATGTCGCGGCGCTGGTCGCCTTCGCGTTGTCGACCTTCGGGCGCCTCGACATCGTCGTGAACAACGCCGGCACCACGCACCGGAACCGGCCGATGCTCGAAGTCGCCGAAGAAGAGTTCGACCGGATCTACGCGGTGAACGTGAAGTCGCTTTTCCTCACCGCGAAGCACGCCGTGCCGCATTTCCGCAAGGCGGGCGGCGGCTGCTTCGTCACCATCGCGTCCACGGCCGGCGTGCGCCCGCGCCCGGGCCTCACCTGGTACAACGGCTCCAAGGGCGCGGCGATCGTCACGTCGCGCTCGATGGCCGCCGAGCTCGGCCCCGACAATATCCGCGTGAACGTGATCAATCCGGTGATCGGCGAGACCGGCCTGCTCGAGACGTTCATGGGCATGCCCGACACCCCCGATAATCGCAAGAAGTTCCTCGCCGGAATTCCCATGGGACGCTTCTCGAAACCCCTCGACGTCGCCAACGCGGCGCTCTTCCTCGCCTGCGACGAGGCCGAGTTCATCACCGGCACGTGCCTGGAAGTCGACGGGGGGCGCTGCGTATGAGCACGATGCAAGCGGTCGGCAAGTACCAGCTGCTGCGCGAGCTCGGCAAGGGCGCGTCCGGCAAGGTCTACCTCGCCGAGGACCCCTTCAACAAGCGCAAGGTCGCGATCAAGGTCGCGTTCCCCGAGGCGTTGAAGCACTCGGAGGACGGCGCGTTCTACAAGAGCATGTTCCTGAACGAGGCCGCGCTCGCGGGCAAGCTCAACCACCCGCACATCACCCAGATCTACGACGCGGTGGTGGAGGACAAGTACAGCTACATCGTGATGGAGTACGTCGAGGGCGGGACGCTCGAGAAGTTCTGCAAGCCCGAGGCGCTCCTCGAGACGCGCGACGTGGCGGAGATCAGCTTCAAGTGCGTGCGCGCTCTCGCCTTCGCGCAGACGCTCGGCCTCACGCACCGCGACATCAAGCCGGGCAACATCCTGCACAGCGACGGCACCGAGATCAAGATCGCCGACTTCGGCGCGGCGATCAACAAGGTGAGCGACCGCACCGTCATCACCAACGTGGGCTCGCCCGCGTACATGGCGCCCGAGCTCGTCACCGGCCAGGCGCAGGCCTCGCATCTCACCGACATCTACGCGCTCGGCGTGGTGATGTACTACCTCCTCGCGGGAAAGCTGCCTTTCTCGGGCGCGAACACGCTCTCCGTGATCTACCAGATCGTGAACACGGATCCCGAGCCGCCCTCGGCCCATCGCCAGGGAATCTCCCCGGAGCTCGATGCCGTCGTCATGAAGGCGATGGCGAAGGACGCGGCCAAGCGCTTCGCGACGTGGGACGAGTTCGGCGCGGCGCTCGCGGAGATCTGGAAGAAAGAGCACAAGGCCGAGGAGAAGCGCGACCAGTCAGACACCGAGCGCTTCAGCATCATGCGCACGCTCCCCTTCTTCCGCGAGTTCCCCGAGAACGAGCTGTGGGAAGTGCTGAAGATCAGCAAGTGGGCCAAGTTCAAGCCCGACACCGCGCTCATCAAGGAAGGCGACCAGGGCGACTCGTTCTTCATCCTCGCTGGCGGGTACGTGCGCGTCACGCGCGGCAAGAAGACGCTCTCGGTGCTCACCGCGGGCGATTGCTTCGGCGAGATGTCGTACCTCGCGAAGAGCGGCGATCCGCATCGCTCCGCCACGGTCACCACCACGTCGGACGCGATCGTCCTCAAGATCCGCGCCGAGGACCTGCGCGGCTCCTCGCTCTCCTGCCGGCGCCTCTTCGACGAGCGCTTCCTCAATACGCTGGTCGAGCGCCTCGAGAAGGCGAACGAGCAGCTCTCCGTGATGTCGTGAAAACCCCGGTTTTCATTGGTTGAACAGATAGAACGCGAGGAAGGTGGCGATCATGGCGAAAGCGATCACGACCTTCGCGATCGCCGCGGCAAGGAGGCCGAGCCACGTGCCGAGGCCGACCTTGCCGGCTTGAGCCAGGCCCCCGCGCGCCGAGAGCTCTCCCAGCGCGGCGCCGAGGAAGGGGCCGAGCAGGAGGCCCGGAATGCCGAAGAAGACGCCGATCACGCCGCCCAGTGACGCGCCGAGGAGTGCGCGGGGGCTCGCGCCCACGCGCTTCGCGCCGAGGAGCGAGGCGATGAAATCCGACGCAAGCCCGAGTGCCGCGAGCACGCCGATGAGGGTGAGGCCGACCGCGCCCACACGCGCGAAACCCTCGGCCCACGCCGCAAGGAAGAGCCCGCCGAAGACGAAGAGCATGCCGGGCAGCACCGGCAGCACGGTGCCGACCAGGCCCACGATCACGAGGAGGGCGGCAAGGGCGAGATAGGCGTTCGGGTCCATGGGATAATTGCCGGCATGAGCACGGTGCACGAAGTGTCGCACGACAATGGCGGCCTCCGGCGGGCGAAAGTCGCCGCGGAGCTCGCGCGCGCGCTGCCGGCGAGGTCGGTGCTGGTGGATCGCGAGGATCTGAAGCCCTACGAATGCGACGGCCTTTCTGCGTACCGCGCGACGCCGCTCGTGGCCGCCATCCCGGCCGACGAGAAGGAGGTGGCCGCGGTTCTCGCGGTGGCCCGCGCAACGCATACGCCGGTGGTCGCGCGCGGCTCCGGCACCGGATTGTCGGGCGGAGCGCTGCCGCTCGCCGACGGAATCCTCCTCTCGCTCGCGAAGTTCAACCGCATCGTGTCGGTGGATCCGCTCGGGCGTACGGCGCGCGTGCAGCCGGGCGTCACCAACCTGAAGATCTCGCAGCACGTGGCGCATCTGGGCCTGTACTACGCGCCGGACCCTTCCAGCCAGATCGCGTGCTCCATCGGCGGCAACGTCGCCGAGAATTCCGGCGGCGTGCACTGCCTGAAGTACGGGCTCACGGTCCACAACATCCTGAAGGTGCGCGTCATCACCGTCGAGGGCGACGTGGTCGACCTCGGCTCGAACGCGCTCGACACGCAGGGCTACGACCTGCTCGCCGTGGTCACCGGCTCCGAGGGGCTGCTCGCGATCACTCTCGAGGTCACGGTGAAGCTCCTGCCGAAGCCCGAGGTCGCGCAAGTGGTGATGGCCTCCTTCGCCGACGTGGAGAGCGCTGGAGAAGCCGTGGCGCGCGTGATCGGCGCCGGCATCGTGCCCGCCGGCCTCGAGATGATGGACAAGCTCGCCACGCGCGCGGTCGAGGGCTTCGTGCACGCAGGCTACGACCTCGAGGCGGAGGCGATCCTGCTGGCGGAATCCGACGGCTCGCGCGAGGAAGTCGCCCACGAGATCGAGAAGATGATCGAGGTGATGCGCGAAAGCGGTGCGACCAATATCCGTTGCTCGTCCTCCGACGCGGAGCGCCTGCGCTTCTGGTCGGGGCGCAAGGCCGCGTTTCCCGCCGTGGGCCGCATTTCGCCCGACTACTATTGCATCGACGGCTCGATCCCGCGCGGCGCGCTCGCGAAGGTGCTGAAGCGCACGGAGGAATTGAGCGCGCGCTACGGGCTGCGCTGTGCCAACGTGTTCCACGCTGGGGACGGCAACCTGCACCCGCTCATTCTCTACGACGCCAACATCCCCGGCGAGCTCGAGACCACCGAGCGCTTCGCGTGCGACATCCTGGAGCTGTGCATCGAGGTGGGCGGCACCATCACCGGCGAGCACGGCGTGGGCATCGAGAAGATCAACCAGATGTGCACCCAGT
>JBDTXQ010000156.1:0-6298 GCA_040006115.1 Usitatibacter sp. | reverse complement strand
ACCAGCAGCATCTTGCCCGGCTGCAGGCGCCACTTCTTGATGATCTTTTCCTGCGGAATGTCGAGCACGCCCATCTCCGAGGACATGACAATCAAATCATCGTCGGTGATGAAGTAGCGCGCGGGCCGCAGGCCGTTCCTGTCGAGCGTCGCGCCGATGAACTTGCCGTCGGTGAAGGCCACCGCCGCGGGGCCGTCCCACGGCTCCATCAGCGCCGCGTGGTACTCGTAGAAGGCGCGGCGCTTCGCGTCCATCAGCGGGTTGCCGGCCCACGCCTCGGGGATCATCAGCATCATCGCGTGGGCGATCGGGTATCCGCCCATCACGAGGAGCTCGAGCGCGTTGTCGAACGACGCAGAGTCCGACTGGCCGTCGTAGATGAGGGGCCAGATCTTGTCGAGGTCCTCGCCCAGCAGCTTCGAATGGATCGTTGCCTGGCGCGAGCGGATCCAGTTGAGGTTTCCCTGCAGCGTGTTGATCTCGCCGTTGTGCGCGATGTAGCGGAACGGGTGCGCCAGGTCCCAGGTGGGGAACGTGTTGGTGGAGAAGCGCTGGTGGGCGAGGCAGAGCGCCGACACGAAGCGCTTGTCGATGAGGTCGACGAAGAATGCGCCGACCTGCTCCGCGAGGAGCATCCCCTTGTAGACGATGGTGCGATGCGAGAACGACGGCACGTAGAAGTCGCCGGCGTTGGAAAGGCCGAGCGCGCGGATCGCATGTCCCAGGCTCTTGCGGATGATATAGAGCTTCCTCTCGAACGCGTCGCGGTCGAGCTGGCCGCGGCCCGCGCCGACGAACACCTGGCGGATCTCCGGCATGGTGCTGCGCGCGGTCTCGCCGAGCGAAGTGTCGTCCACCGGCACCTCGCGCCAGCCGAGGAGCATCTGCCCCTCGTTCACGATGGCGCGCTCGATCTCGCGCACGCACGCGGCGCGCGCGGCCGGGTTGCGCGGCAGGAACACCATTCCCACGCCGTACGCACCCGCCTTGGGCAGCTTCACGTTCTGCTTCGCCATCTCGTCGCGGAAGAAGGCGTCGGGGATCTGGACCAGGAGGCCCGCACCGTCGCCGTGCAGGGGATCGGCGCCCGTGGCACCGCGGTGGCGCAGGTTGTTGAGGATAGTGAGGCCCTTCACGACGATGTCGTGGGACTTCCTGCCCTTGATGTGCGCGACGAAGCCGACCCCGCAGGCGTCGTGCTCGCGGCGCGGGTCGTAGAGTCCCTGCTTCACCGGCAAGCCGGCCTTGCTCGAATCCATGTCGGGCACCTCGAACGCAATGGTAGCCGCGATCTCCCGGCGTTCGGGAGGCGCGAATGAGACGCTTGCGGGCTTGTGGCCTTCGCAGCCCCGTGACCGCCGGAATGGGAGCGGACAGGCAGGATCGGGCGAAACCGGATCATCGTAGCGTAGCCTTCGCTGCACTGCAATATAAAGGCCGGTAAAAGCAAGATGCACACCGCATGGCCCGGGGGCAACATTTGCGTATGATTCGTAAGACCGCGTCCCGGGGCACATCGGGCGCAATGACATGACAGGGAACCCTTCGTGATTCGCTTCTCGTGCGGCCTTGCAGGCCGGTTCGCCAGCCTCGCCCTTGCTCTCTTCTCGATCGCGGCCCTGACGTCTTGCGGGAGCGGCGCGGTGTCGGGCTCCGCGCCGGTGAACGACCCGGCGCGCATCACAATCCTTCCCGCGATCGCCACGGCATTCTCTGGCCTGCCCACGACATTCGTGATTTCCGGCGGCACGGGCTCGTACATCGTGAGCTCGAGTAATCAGTCGATCGTGCAGGTTTCCGGCAGCTTGAACGGCAACACGCTCACCATCATTCCCAATCCGGTGATTGCCGATACCTTGGTGACGCTGACGGTGCGCGACACGGGCACCACGCCAACGGTTTCCGCGAGCGTCACCGTGCGGCCCGGCACCGTTAGCAATGACATCACCATCACGCCGTCGAGCACCCAGGGAACAGGTTGCGCGCCGGCAATCTGCTCGGGCGGGGATGCGGAAGTGTCGGCGACGATCTCGCAAGGAGGCGTTCCGCTTGCCGCGCGCGGTGTGCGCTTCGACGCCGTTTCTGGCGACTTCGCCTTCGTCACCTCGGTCGCGGGCGCAACCGAAACGCTGGCTGGCAGCATCGTCGTCGTCACTGACGAGACCGGCAAGGCGCGCGCGCGTATTCGCGTGAGGGCCGACGCGCCCAACCAGACTGCGCTCCTGCAGGTCACCGACCTCGGCGCCGGCGCCTTTCAGCGCGCCAGCTTCCTGATCGCCCAGGCGACGGGCACGAGCCCGGGCTTCTTCGTCTCTCCCTCATCGGCAACTTTTCAGGGGTCGAGAGCGGACCAGTGCGCGACGACCGGCATCAGCGCGACTTTCTTTGTCTTTGGCGGAATTCCACCCTATAGCGTGTCGAACACGAGCTCGGCGTTCTTCGTGTCGCCTGTTATCGTCTCGTCGAGCGGCGGCAGTTTTTCCGTAACTCCCAACGGCACCTGCGTCGACGCATTTCCGATCATCGTCCGCGATGTGTCGGGGCGCACGACCACTGTGACGGTCTCCAACATTCGCGGGACCCAACCGGTACCGGCCCTCGTAGTCGGTCCTAGCACGGTGAATCTCAACAGCTGCACGGCGGTCGCAAGCGTTACCGCATCGGGCGGCACGGGCAACTACGTGGCGAGCGTTGGAAGCGGAAGCGTCGTGCAGGTCGCGCACACGGGAAGCACATTTTCGTTCCAGCGAACAGCGTCTACGGCGACCCCGGGCCCCATCACGATCTCGATATCCGATGGGATTGACACGGTTCCGGTGACCGTGACCCTCAGCGGAAATGGAGCCGGGGTGTGTCCCACGCCCGGGTTCGCGGTGAGTTCCAACAGCGTCGTTTTGAATGACTGCGCGGGTGCCGTCCAGGTGATTCTATCCGGCGGCTCTGGAACCTACAACGCCACATCGGACAGCACTAGAGTCACGGCCACCGTCAGCGGAAGCATTTTGTCGATCATGCGCACGGCTGCGACGGGACCATTCGCAAGTGGCATCGTAACTGCCACTGACGGCTTCTCGCCCATACAGATTACGGTTAGAGGAGACAACGCTGGTTCCAACGCCTGCCCCTGATCACACCTATCGAATGAGGTTGTTCATCACTTTCGGGTCCAGCAACAGCAAATTTATTATGCTGCACTGCAGCACGGCAGGGATGGCCAAAAAACACCCCTTGCATCAAACTGCAAGTTGCGCTTTAATAATCTTCGATAACCCGCTGCTTTTTAAGACAATGACCCGCGGGATCCCAACAAAGGGGACGCTATCGTGAAATTCCAATCATTCGCCAACCTCGGTTACGCGGTGGCTGTGTCGCTTCTTGTGGCGGCTTGTGGTGGGGGCGGTGGCTCGCCGGTAAACCAGCTGGTGGGTACCGCACTTGACGTGGCGCCCGCAAACGGCACGTTCTATGCGGGGGTGCCCGCGACGATCTCCGTTACGGGCGGACACAGCCCCTATCTGATCGCTTCGAGCGAGCCTGGGATACTCCCGGTGCCGTCGCGCGTCGAAGGAAGCTTCGAGGTGGTGCCCAACAACCCCGGCGTCGTCGATATCGGCCTTGCCCCCGGCGCGCTGCCGATTCGTTCAGTCAACGTGACTGTCCGGGATAGTTTGGGCGCCGTGGTCACCATTGCCATCAAGGTGGCGCAGAACTTCCTCACGGGCTATCGCCTGGTCTTCGTCACGTCGACTTGCGCGGCGGCAGCGGGCGCGACGAGTGTCACCCCCTGCGCGGGAGGCGATACCGCGGTGCAGCTCGCCGCGGTCAGCAATGGCAGCCTGCACGGCAACGAGGCCTTCCGGCTCGAGGTCGTGCGCGGCCAGTTTGCCTTCTACACCCCAGACTCGTCGACCAGCGTGATCTCCAACAGCGTCACGGTGACCTCCGACCACGAGGGCAAGATCACCGCGATCATTCGCGTTCCGTCCGGCGTCCCGCCGCAGATCGCGATCGTTCGCGTGGTGCACATCGCATCGGGTACCTCGACCGAGCAGGTGTTCACCATCTCCGGAGCCGTGAACACCCCGCTCACCCTTACCGCGATCCCGGCTACCTTCACCTTCACGGCGGCCGACTCCACGAGCTGCGGCTCGGGATCAGGCGACTTCTTCGTGTTCGATGGGGTCCCGCCGTACATGGCGGTCAGCTCCAATTCGGCGGTGGGGGTGACCCCGACCAGCACGGGCTCGCAACCGGGACGCTTCACCATTACCGTCGCCAACGGGGCGGCTTGTCCCAACGCGGCGCCGGTGATCGTGACGGATTCGCAGGGCAACCGCGTGACCGTCACCGTGACGTCATTGCGTGGTCCGACTGCCACGCCGCCGCCGCCCTTGGCGGTCGCGCCGAACTCCATCACGCTGGCATGCGGCACATCGGGCTCGGTGTCGGTGGTCGGGGGCTCGGGTTCGTACTCGGTCACTTCCAGCCATCCGCAGGTCAACGCCACGGTGTCGGGTCGCACGATCACCATCACTCGCGTTGCGCCCGATCCGGTGGGCTCGACGTTCCCGACCACGGCGTCGATCTCGGTGACGGACGGCTCAACGGCCCAGGTCGTGACCGCGACGGTGCCGGCGACCTGCCCGTAACGCACTGCTCGACACTCGACGGGCACCCTCAAAAGGGTGCCCGTTTTTCTTTGGGAAGCCGATGAGCGAGGCTCGACTCGACAGGGCGGTGATCTCGGGGGCGGGCGGCTTCGTGGGCCGCTCGCTCGCCTCGCTCCTCGCAGGCGCGTCGACCCACGTGCACCTCGCGGAGCCGGACTGGTTCGACCAGGTGCGCGGCGCCGACTACGAGGGGGCGACTGTCTTCCATCTCGCCGCCAGGGTGCACGGCGAGGGTCCCGACAGCGAGGCGGCCTACCGGCATGACAACGTCGAGAAGACGCGCGCGCTAGCGAGCGCAGCTGCCGCGGGCGGCGCGCGGCGCTTCGTATTCCTCAGCAGCGTCAAGGTAAACGGGGAGGAAACTCGCGACCAGGCCTTCCGAAGCGGCGACGTGCCCGCCCCGGAGGATGCCTATGGCCGCACCAAGTGGGGGGCGGAGAAGTCGCTCGCGGTGCTGGGCGGCATCGAGTGGTCGATCGTCCGCGCGCCCCTCGTCTACGGCTCGGGCGTGAAGGGAAACCTCCTCGCGCTGCTGCGCGTCGCCGACTCGGCGATGCCATTGCCCTTCGGCGCGATCGAGAACCGCCGCTCGTTCGTCCATGTGGATGACCTCGCGCGCCTGCTGATCGAATGCGGGACGAACCCGCGCGCCGCGGGCCGCGTCTTCATGGCGGCTCACCCGGATCGCGTTTCCACCCCCAGGATCGTCACGGCGATGCGCGGCTTTCTGGGCCGGCCCCGGCGCCTCGTCCCCGTGCCCGTGTTCCTCCTCGAGGGCGCGGCCGCCGTCGCGGGTCAACGCGCACGCGTACGGCGGCTCACGCGCTCGCTCGAGGTCGATACCGTGGAGACCCAGGATGTGCTCGGATGGATCGCCCAGATCAGCTTCGAGACCGCGGTGGAGGACATGGTCCGCACCTATCGCGAGTCCGTGGCGTGAGCGGCGCGTGGCTCTGGGCGATCGCGCTCCCCCTGGCCGTATCGTTCGGGGTGACCGCGATCCTCCGCCACTCGCGCTGGGCGGTGGGGCTCGCCGACGAGCCGAACGAGCGCTCGTTGCACAGCGCGCCGACTCCGCGGGTCGGCGGCCTCGGAGTGCTGGCGGGGGCGATCCCCGTGGCTGCCGTCTTCGCGGACCCTGCCGTTGCCACGCTCCTCGCCTGCGCCACCCTTCTTGCGGTCGTCTCCCTCCGGGACGACTGGAAAAGCCTGCCGATCGAAGTCCGGCTGCCGGCGCACGCGGCTGCCGCGACCGTCGCCGTGCTGGTGATCGCGAGCCCGGGCTCGGGCCATACCGGACTGGGCGCTGTCGAAGCCATGCTGGCGGTTCTGGCTATCGTATGGATGACCAATCTCTTCAACTTCATGGACGGCTCCGACGGCCTCGCGGGCGGGATGGCCGCGATCGGGTTTGCCACCTTTGGGTTCGCCGCGTGCTCGGCGGGGGAAATGCCGCTCGCGCTCGCCTCGGGCGCGCTTGCCGCCGCGAACGTGGGTTTCCTCGCCCACAACTTTCCGCCGGCGCGCGTCTTCCTCGGCGACGCGGGTTCGGTGCCGCTCGGCTTCCTTGCGGGCGCCCTCGGTCTCCTCGGCATGCTTGCGGGCGCATGGCCCCCGTGGTTTCCGGT
>JBDTXQ010000155.1:0-6333 GCA_040006115.1 Usitatibacter sp. | reverse complement strand
CATGCACCGCGATCTCGTTCCTCACCCCGTCGCGCGCGATGGCGTAGGCGTAGCGCGACTCGAGCGGCACCACGATCTCGGGATACACGAACTGCGGCACGTCGCGAGCACCGCCCACGCCGGGGGCGAAGACGATCTCGTCGCGGTCGGACTCGCGTCCGAGCACGTGGCGATAGACGCGCACGTTGGCGTCGCGCTTCAGGCCGCTGTTGGATTCGGGAATGCGCGCGTAATAGAACGAACGGCTGTCGGGATGCCACCCCAGCCTTTCGTTGAAGCGGGTGCGGTCGATCTCGAGGGGCAGGTCGCGACCCGCGTCGACGGCGAGCACGCGCAGCACCGAGCTTTCGCTGCCCGCGAGCGAGACTCCGTAGGCCACGTGCCGCCCGTCGGGGGAGGCCGAGAACCAGTCGATAGCCGCGCGGCTCGTGCCGCGCGCGAAGCGCTCGGGATCGACCAGCACACGCTCGGGCGCGGCGAGCCCCTCGCGCATGCAAAGGACCGGCGTGGGCTGCCGCGGCGCGAGCTTCAGGTAGAAGACGCGCGGGCTCGCGGTGACGGCGAGCGCGCTCACCGAGGCGCCGGAGTCGGAGAGCTCGCGGATGCGCGACAGCATCGCCGCGCGCCCTGGGATGCTGTCGAGGCGCGCGCGCGCCTCTTCGGCCTGCGCGCGGAAGAAGGCCTGCGTTTCGGGACGCGCTGCGTCCTCGAGGGCGCGGTAGGGATCCTCCGCGGGGACGGCGGGGGAGTCCTGGGCAAACGCGGGAACGAGAGCCAGGCCGATCGCGATGGCGCCGAGAAGCGCGGGAATTTTCATGGGGTCGATGCGAATTGAAGCGCCGCGAGGCGGGCGTAGAGCCCGTTCTCGGCGACGAGGGAAGCGTGGGTGCCGGTGGCGACGATGCGTCCGTGGTCCATGACGACGATGCGGTTGGAAGACTTAACGGTGGCGAGGCGGTGCGCGATGACAAGGGTGGTGCGGCCGTGCATGAGGCGTTCGAGAGCGAGCTGCACCGCTTTCTCGCTTTCCGCGTCGAGCGAGCTGGTGGCCTCGTCCAGGAGGAGGATCGCGCGGTCCGCGAGGATGGCGCGCGCGATGGCGATGCGCTGGCGCTGCCCGCCGGAGAGCTTCACGCCGCGCTCGCCGAGCGAGCTCCCGAGCCCGTCGGGAAGCCGCGCGACGAAGTCCAGCGCGTTGGCCTTGGCGAGCGCCTCGCGCACCTCGTCGTCGCCCGCCTCGGGGCGCCCGTAGCGAACGTTGTCGGCGACGCTTGAGGCGAAGATCACCGGGTCCTGCGCTACGACCGCCACGCGCCGCCTCAGTTCCCGCGGGTCGGCCGCGCGCGCGTCGACGCCGTCGATCACGATGCGCCCGGAGGAAGGATCGTAGAAGCGCAGCAGTAGCTGGAACACGGTGGTCTTGCCGGCGCCCGAGGGGCCCACCAGCGCCACCACCTCGCCGGGCTCGACCGCGAGCGTGAAATCGTCGAGCGCGGGCGTATCGGGCCGCGATGGATAGTGGAACAGCACCTGCTCGAAGGCGACGCGTCCCTCGGCGGGCTCGGGAAAGCGCACCGGATGCTCGGGAGTTCGTATGCGCGAGGGCGTGGCGAGGAGCTCGAGCATCCGCTCCGAGGCCCCGGCGGCGCGCTGCAGCTCGCCGTAGACTTCCGCGAGCACGAACGTCGCGTTGGCGACGATGACCGCGTAGAAGATGAACGCCGTGAGGGACCCCGACGAGAGCCGCCCGGCGAAGACATCGTGCGCGCCCACCCATAGCAGCAGGCCCACGGCGCCGAAGGCGAGCACGATCACCGCCGCGATCAGCATCGCGAGGAATCCGGAGCGCTCGACGGCTACCCTGAAGACCGCCTCGACGCGCTCGCCGAAAGTCGCGCTCTCGAGGTGCTCCTGCGCGAACGCCTGCACCGTGCGGATCTCGTGCAGCGTTTCGTCCACGTGGGAGGAGACGTCGGCCACGCGGTCCTGCACCGCGCGCGAGAGCTTCCTCACGCGCAGCCCCAGCACCCCGATCGGCAGCAGCACCACCGGCATGCAGGCGAGCGAGAGCGCGGTGAGCTTCACGCTGGTGAAGAAGAGCATCACGACGCAGCCGACCATGGTGATCGCCATGCGCAGCGCGTAGAGGAGCGTGCCCCCCATCACCGCCTCGATGAGGGTCACGTCGTTGGTGACGCGCGAGGAGACCTCCCCGGTTCGCTCCTCCTCGTAGAAGCCGGGCGACAGCGTGAGCAGGTGGTCGTAGATGCGCCGGCGCAGGTCCGCGGTGAAGCGCGCGCCGATCCAGTAGACGTTGTAGACGCGGAACCAGGTGAGGACGCCGAGCGCCGCAATGAGCGCCGCCATGGTGGCGAGCGTCGCGTCAAGGAGCGCTTCCTGCCCGCGAGCGAAGCCC
The DNA here is from genome assembly GCA_040006115.1 of Usitatibacter sp. GTDB lineage: Bacteria > Pseudomonadota > Gammaproteobacteria > Burkholderiales > Usitatibacteraceae > Usitatibacter. The sequence continues at coordinate 3,917 of JBDTXQ010000155.1, read as the reverse complement.
TCGTCGATCACGACCTTCAAGCCCTGGCCGATGACGAGCACCATCCCCGCCGACAGCGCGATCGCCACGAAGGCGACCGCGATTCTCGCGCGATACGGGAGGAGGAGGCGGAAAAGCGGGAGGAGCCTGCGCAGTGTCTTAACCGCCCCGCTTGATGATCGGCCGGGCCACGGTGCCCGTGATGGTGAACGATCCGCGGTCCTGCGCCACCTGCGAGCGGATCTCGAGCGCGAGGCGACCGGAGAGAGCGCTGTTGTTGCCCACTTCGACCGAGCCGTTGCCGCGCAGCACCCCGCCCTGCAGCGCGATGTTGCGGTACGAGGCGCGATGCTCCGCGCCGGTGTACTCGCCGGTGAGCTCGATGAACTTGGTCACGCCGGCACGCTGGCCCGCCGAGTCCGACTGCATCACCGCCACCAGGTCCACGTTGGAAACGGAGCCGTCGCCGATGCGGAACTTGCCCTGCACGCGCGGCGCCTGGAACATCGTCGCCACGGCCTGCCCCTCGGTGGCGATGCTGAAGTTGCCGTCGAGCTTGCCGGTGATGGCGATGTCCTTGGTGAAGGAGGCGATCAGCGCCTTCGCGTTGATCTTGGTGACGGAAAGGTCGCTCTCGAGCTTCACGCCCGAGGACCAGTTCACGCGCAGCGTGCCCTGCACCTTGCCCTCCATCGCGCTCGCCTCGAATTCGGGCACCACGATCTCGCTTCCGGATAGCGTGCCCTTCAGCGACAGGTCGCTCACCGGAATCGAGACGCCCACCGGCAGCGTCCAGTTGCGCGCCGAGAAGTCGAGGTCCATGCCCTTCTCGACGGGCTTCAGTCCCAGGCTCCACGCGCCGCCGGCGAGGCGCGCCTGGCCGAGCTTGCCGTCGCGCCCGAAATTGAGCGTGGCATCGAAGGGCTCGATGGCGGGCTTCATGTCGGGCAGCTTCACCGCGCGCAGCTTGATCAACGAGATCGCGCCCACGGCGCTCTTGCCCGTGGGATCGCCCCACGACGGGATGCGCTTCATCGCTTCGCTCCCGATCGAAACGTTGTCGAGCTCGACCGAGTTGATCGACACGCGCTCGCTGAAGAGCGTCGCGAGGTCGAGGTAGATGCGCCCGCTAATGGCACTCGCGTCGAGCAGCGTGCCCACTTTGATGTCCTCGGCCCTCAGGTGCGGCGTGGGCCACAGCCGGAACGTGAGGGAAGTGATCGCCACGCGGTCGTGCAGCCAGGCGCTGAGGGATTGCTCGATCTTCTGCGAGATGTTGCGCAACGGGATCACGTGCAGCAGCGCGACCCCGAGGACCACCGAGAAGAGCGCCGCGAAGAAGATCGTCTTCGCGAGCCCCTTGCGGCCGCCGCGCGCGCGGCGCTTGGCGGGCGCGCTCTCGGGCGCCACCTCGTCGGGCTCGACGCGCGTGCGCAGCACGTCGGCGATCTCTCGCGCGCGCTTCGCCTGCTCCCCGCGCAGGCGCTCGTCTTCGTCCAGTTCGGCCTTCGCCTTGGCGGACATGTAGGCCTTGGCCTGGGCCTTGCCCTCGATCTCGGCGCGCTTCTCCATGTCGCCTTCGATCTCGGCATGCACCTTGGCGCGCGTGTCCTCGGCGATCGTCTCGCGCGCGCGCGTCTCGATGCGAGCGCGCATCTCCGCTTCCTGCTTGGCCTTCCTCTCCTCCTCGATGGTCTCCTGCAGCTCGCGCTGGCGCTTGTCGCTTTCCTCGGCGTCGATCTTGGCGCGTGCCTCGGCTTCGTGCTTGCCGCGGCGCTCGACCTCGATCGCGGCGGAAGCCGCGCGCTTCTCGGCTTCCAGCCGCGCGGCGACTTCCAGCTGCTCCCTGGCGCGCGCGCTGGCTTCCTCGTGCGCCCTCGCCTCCGCGTTGGCGCGCCGCCTCGCGTCTTCCTCGGCCTGCTGGCGCAGCTTCTTCGTCTCTTCCTCGGCCTTGATGCGGGCCTGGGTTTCCGCGGCGGCGCGCGCCTCGGCTTCAACGCGTAACTTCGCTTCCTGGTTGGCGCGCGCGCGCGAGTCGGCTTCCGCCTTGGTGCGCGCCTCCATCTCGGCGCGGTGCAGGGTCTCGCGCTCTTCCTTAAGGCGCTCTTCGAGCTCGGCCTTCGCCGCGAGCCGCGCCTCGGCCATCATCTCGGCCTTCATCTGCTCGCGCGTCTGCTCCTCGACATCGTTCTTGAGGAGGTCTTCCATCTCGGCTCGGATGCGCGTCTCGATCTCCTCCTTGAGGCGCGCCTTGAGCTCCCCCTCGGCATGAACCGCCTCGGCGGCCTGCTTCTTCGCCGCCGCTTCCGCGGCCTGGCGCGCGGCGGCCATCGCCTGCGCCTCGGCGTCGGCGCGCGCGCGCGCCTCGGCGAGGGCCTTGGCCTCCTTCTCGGCGCGCACACGCGCCTCGGCGAGCTTCCTCTGCTCTTCCTCTTCCTTCGCCCTCTGCTCGGTGGTGAGCTTGGCCTGCTGCACCAGCATGGCGGCCTTGCGCGACGCCTCCTCGCGCATCTGCGACTCGACCTCGGCGCGCGCGCGATCGGCGGCTTCCTTGGCGCGCTTCGCCTGCTCCATGGCGTTCTTCTCGGCTTCGACCTTGGAACGAGCCTCGGCCTCGAGCTTCGCGCGCGATTCGGCCTCGACCTTCGCCTTGGCGCGCGCGGCGTCCTGCGCCTGCGCCGCCGCCTTCTTGGCCGCGTCCGTCTTCTCCTGCTGGCGCACCAGCTCGCTGATATCGTTGGCCGCGCCCGCGATCACGCGCTGCGTGGAGATGGGCATCTTGCCCGGCGCGGTGAAGTCGAAATCGTCCTCCGGCCCGAAGGGATCGGCCTCTTCCTTGCGCACCTGGAACACGCGCGAGAAGCCGTCCTTGGTGAGGGTGTTGAGCGCCTTGGTGAGCGCGGCCTGGTCCATCTCGGCCTTATCCATCATCTGGCCGAAATTGGACTTGCCGTCGATCAGCTTGAGGACCTTCATCAGGTCCTTCGAAAGCGATGCCGACTTCTGGTTGACCTGCGTGATGCCCTTCGCGGTCTTGGTGTAAACCGTCGTTCGATCCATGGATCCCCGATTCCCCGCGTGTTGTCGCAACGCTCCCCGTGGCCGGGCGGCCACCCATGCCGGCGACGTGGTCTCGCCTGAGCATTCGGCAATAATGGCATGAATTCAGCACCTTGGAAAATGAACTGGCGCACAGTCGCGAACCCCTTGCCCGCCATGCGGTCGGAAGGGGACAACCTGGTGCGAAGCTGTCGGCGGCCGGGGCCCCTCGCGCGTTGAGGGATGTGCCAGTGACCAACAACGGGTAAACCCGATCGGAAAGGTGACCCACATGCGCTACCTCGCTCTCTTCCTCTTCTCCCTCGCCACCTCCTTCGCGGGCCTCGCGCAGGCGCAGGAGCCGCCCGGCCGCGTCGCGCGGCTCGCCTTCACGCAGGGCAGCGTGTCCGTCTACCAGGATCCCGAGCTCGGTTGGGACAAGGCGTACGTGAACACGCCGATCACGTCGGAGAACTCCATATGGACAGATCGGGGCTCGCGCGCGGGACTGCGCGTGGGCGGCATCGCAATCCACCTCGACGAGACGACGCAGCTCGACGTGTCGCTCCTCGACTACCGCGAGCTCGACGCGAGCATCGAGCGCGGCAGCGCGAACATTCGCGTGCGCTACAAGCAGCCCGACGGCCGCATCACGCTTTCCACGCCTAACGCGCGCTTCACCATCCGGGCCGACGGGCGCTACCGCATCGAGGTCGACCCGGAGCGCGACGAGTCGCGGCTCACGGTATTCGCGGGCGACGCACGCATGGACTCCCGCGGCGGTGGCCTGCGCGTCGCGGCGGGCACCACGGTACGCGTTTTCGGCGGCCCCTCTTCTTCTTATGTGACGGAACGCGCCAGGAGCGACGCCTTCGACCGCTGGGCCGACGCGCGCGACC
>JBDTXQ010000154.1:0-6371 GCA_040006115.1 Usitatibacter sp. | reverse complement strand
GAGATGAAGCCCTTGTTGCGCAGGTCGATGGAGCGCTCGTGCTTGGTCTTCGAGAGCGTGAGGTTCGCCTTGGCGCGATCGAGGTCGGCCTGTTGCACCGAGTCGTCGAGCCTCACGAGTACCTGGCCCTTGGTGACGCGCTCGCCCTCGCGGAAGGAGATCTGGGACACGCGCCCGGCGACCTCGGGGCGCAGGATCACCGTCTCGTCGGAGCGCAGGCTCCCCACCGCGGAGAGCGCGTGGGGCAGCTTTACGACCGCGACTCTCGCGGCCTCAACCACCACGCCCTGGGGCGCGGGGGCGGGCTTCGCGGGGGCGGCAGCGGCTGCGGGCGTCGAGGTGCGGCTACCTGCCCAATAGGACAGGCCGCCTACGCCGATCAGGGCGACAAGCGCGACGACGCCGACGAGGGGTTTTCGCATTGAGTAATCGGGGTTTCGCGAGGGAAACCGCCATTATAAGGGCGCGGGGAGGCGCCTTCCGCGGGAAAGCGGGGCTTATCGCGGCGGTGTGCGAGGACTCTAGGCGGGGATATCCGGGACCAGCTGGCGCTGCAGCATGAAGATCTGGTCCTTCAGCATGAGCTTGCGTTTCTTCAGGCGCTTCAGCTGCAGCTCGTCGTGGAGGGGATTCGATTCCAGGGCCTCGATGGCCCGGTCCAGGTCGCGATGCTCCAGGTTGAGCTCGCTGATGCGCCGCTTTATTTCTTCGCCGCTTTCCAGCGTCATGGTGGCCATGGGCGCACTTCCTCCGAGTTTTAAAAACCTTACTCCCCCGCACCGCCTTTGGCTAGTCCGCGGGGAGCCGTTCGCGCCACTTGCGGGAGCCATGCAAATGGGTTCCAATGCTGGATACAGCACGGGCGTGATGCACAAAAAAAGCCCTAAAAAAACATTCACTTGCCCTGGCGCATGAACTTCCGACGCAGCGACTTCGACGTCACCAACCGGATCAATACGACCGATCCGGTCTGTGTGAAGCTGGAAGTCATTCGCCTCTTCCGCGCGCTCTATGCGCGCAACCAGGCGCCGATCCTGAATAGCGCCTTCGACGACGTCGTGCGGCTCTATCGGGGGCACTTCCCCGGCTACGCGAGTTGCGACACCGAGTACCACGACCTGCAGCACATCCTCGACGTGACCCTCGCGATGGCGCGCCTCCTCGACGGCTACGAGCGCTCGCGCGGCGACGGCCCGGCGATCGGCGAGCGCAACTTCCAGCTCGGCGTGATCTGCGCGCTCTATCACGACATGGGCTACATCCGGCGCAACAACGACAAGACGCACGTGAACGGCGCCGAGTACACGTCGATCCACGTTTCGCGCGGCGCGAAGTTCCTGCGCGACTACCTGCCGACTATCGGCATGGAAGACCTCGCCGAGGTCGCAGGCGCCATCCTGCACTTCACCGGCTACGAGACGCCGGTCGCCAAGATTCGCGTGCCCGACCCGATCTTTCGCCTGGTGGGAAGCCTGCTCGGATCGGCGGACATCATCGCGCAGATGTCCGACCGCTGTTATCTCGAGAAATGCCGCGATCGCCTCTATCCCGAGTTCGTCGCGGGCGGCATCACCAAGAAGCGCACCGACAATGGCGAGGTGGTGGTGTTCGAATCGGGCGACGACCTGCTGAGGAAGACGCCGTCGTTCTACCAGAATGCCACGCGGCGCCTCGACGAGGATCTCGGCGGGGCCCACCGATTCGAGGGAAACCACTTCGGCGGCACCAGCCTCTACATGGACGCGGTGCGCCAGAACATCCGCTTCGTCGAGAAGTCTGGCCCGCAGGTCGTGCTGCGGCGACAACCGCCGTCCACCTGCAGCCGCGACAACTAGTTCACCGTCGCGCCGGTTTCGCGCACCACCTTTCCCCAGCGGTCGAGCTCGCTCTGCATGAGCCTCGCGAGCTCTTCGGGCGTGCTGGTCGCGACGTCCACTCCGGCCGCGGACATGAGCTTGCGCGCCTCCGGCGTCGACAGGACCTTGCTCACTTCGGAATTGATCTTCTGCACGATCTCGCGCGGCGTGCCGCTCGGGGCGAGGAGCGCCAGCCAGATGGTGGCGTCGAAGCCGGGCACGCCGGCCTCGTCCAGCGTCGGCACGTCGGGCAGGTCCGCCGAGCGTTTGCGCGTCGTGACAGCGAGCGCGCGGATCTTGCCGGTCGCGATGTTGGGAAGCGCGTTGGGCATGCCGACGAAGCTCACCTTCACCTGGCCGCCGAGGAGGTCGTTCATCGCGCCGCTGCTCCCCTTGTAGGGAATGTGGTTGATGGGCGCGCGCGCCATGGTCGCGAATAGGGCGCCCACGAGGTGCTGGCTGCTGCCGTTTCCCGAGGAGGCGTAGTCGATCTTGTTGGGCTCGGCCCTGGCGAGCGCGATCAGCCCCGCCACGTCCTTCACCGGAAGGCTCGAGTGAACCACGAGCACGTACGGCCCTTCGCCCAGCTTCATCACCGGCGTGAAGTCCTTGATCGGGTCGTACGGCATTTCCTTGTAGAGGTGCGGCGTGATCACGTGCGACGTCGAGATCATCACCAGGTTGTAGCCGTCGGGTTTCGCGTGAGCGATCTCGGACGTGCCGATGGTGGAGCCCGCGCCCGGCTTGTTCTCGATGACGATGGGCTGGCCGATCGAGGCACCCATCTCCTTCTGGATGATGCGCGCGACCACATCCGTGAACCCGCCGGGCCCGAAGGGGACGACGATCCTGATGGGCTTCGATGGGTAGGGCTGTGCGTGGGCGCCGAACGCGAACGCCGCGAGGGCCAGGGCTGCGACGATCTTCTTCATGCTCGGTAGGCGGGATCCGGTTGGGTGAAGAACGAATGGAGGATGTGGTAGACCACGCGATAATTCTTCTGCTGGAAGCTCGCGTGGGAGATGCCCGCCATGACGGCGAATTGCTTGTCCGCGTTGGGGAGCTTCTTGAAGAACTCGATGAGATCGTCGAAGCCCGCGATGCCGTCGTACTCGCCGCGCATCACGATGGTCGCCGCAGTGATCTTCGTGGGATCGAGGAGCGGCAGCTTCGAGCACATGTCCACGTAGGTGCCGGTCGGCATGGAATCGTCGAGCGCGAGGATGGCGTCGGCGAAGGCCTCGATGGTCGCGTCGTCGGCGGTGCCGGGGTGGTCGCGGTTGAAGATGCTGTGCACGAATGCGCGGTCGATGGGGCGCCGGTTCATCGCGAGGAACTGCGGCAGCTTCTTCTTGCGCTCCGCGAGCGTGGGGCTGCCCTCGCCGGTCCACACGAAGGCGTCGAGCGCGAGCCGCCCGATGCGTTGCGGGTGGCGCTGGGCGAAGAGCCCCGCCTTGAGCGCGCCGGAGGAGATGCCGTACATGTGCATCCTCGCCACACCGGCCTGCCTCATCACGTATTCGGTGCCCGCGGCGAGGTCGTCGGCGCCGTTGGAGATGTCGTTGTTGATCGGGCGACTCTTGTCCGATCGCCCGTAGCCCTCGTTGTCCATGGTCCAGGTGTCGAAGCCCAGCTTCGAGAAATACTGCATCACCGAGGAGTCGGCGCGGCCCGGAACGTGCAAGTCGAAGGTCGGCTGCGACGCCATCGAGGAGCCGTGCACGAAGAAGAGGGTGCCCGCGGGCTTGGTGCCGGGCGCGGGCTTGCGGTTCCACAGGAAGAGCTTCACGTCGCCCTTCTTCGTCCAGTGCTCGATACCGCCCGTCCACGTCGTTGTCGATCCGCCTGCCATGATTCCTCCGATTTATCCAGTGTAAGCTACGTTCCCCGCTCCGCTTTTCACCATTCGTGACACAGCCTTCTCCGCACGGCGTCGTGAATGGCGCCGACTCAGTCACCGACATCGTTCTCAAGGCGATGTCGCGCACGCCGGACGCGCGCCTGCGCGAAATCATGGCGAGCCTCGTGAAGCACCTGCACGCGTTCGTGCGCGAGGCGCGCCCCAGCGAAGAGGAATTCGAGCAGGGCCTCGACTTCCTGCTTCGCGTGGGCAAGGCTTCGGGCGCGGAGAAGAACGAGATGATCCTGCTCTCCGACCTTCTCGGCGTCTCGACGCTGGTCACGATGATCAACAACGCGCAAGGAAGCGGCGAGACCGATCCCGCGCTCCTCGGGCCCTTCTACCGCGCGCAATCGCCGGCGTATCCGCACGGCGCGAACATCAGCATCGATCCGCGCGGCGGCGAGCCTCTCACCGTCTTCGGCCGCGTGACCGACGTCGAGGGCAAGCCCCTGGCGGGCGCGCTGGTCGACATCTGGCAGGCGTCTCCCGTCGGACTCTACGAAAACCAGGACCCGAAGCAGCCGGAGCGCAACCTGCGCGGCCTCTTCGACACCGACGCCGACGGGCGCTTCCACTTCCGCTCCGTGCGACCCGCGGGCTATCCCGTTCCCACCGATGGCCCGTGCGGCGAGATGCTGCGCGCGCAGGACCGCCATCCCTATCGACCCGCGCATATCCATTTCATGATCTCGAAAGACGGCTACAAGACCCTCGTAACCCAGGTGTTCGCGAATGACGACGACGCCATCGCGGCTGACGTGGTGTTCGGCGTTACCCCATCGCTGAGCGGCGACTTCGCTCGCCAGGCCGACGGCAGCGTGCGGCTCGAATACGCTTTCGTGATGCAACCCGGAACCAAGCGCATCCCGAAAGCGCCGCTGCCATGATCGAGGCGACCTTCAGTCCCCAGGCGCGCCTGGACGGCCGTGTCGTGGTGATCGCCGGCGGGCTGGGCGCCATCGCGCTCGCCACGGCGCTGCGCCTCGCGGCGCTCGGCGCGCGCGTGGCCCTGCTGCATCGGCGCGGCGACGAGGAGCTCGCGCAGTTCCTCCCCACGCTTTCCGGAAGCGGGCATTTCGGCGTCACCGCATCGATCACCGACTCGGCGAGCCTCGCGGCCGCCGCCCGCACCGTCCAGGAGAAGGCTGGCGGCGCGCACATGCTCGTCAACGCCGCCGGATTCACCCAGCCGGTGCCGGCGGCGAATCTCGCGGGCCTCACCGACGAGCTGATCGATTCCATCTTCGCTTCCAACTGGCGCGGCGTCTTCGCCACCATTCGTGCCTTCCATCCGATGTTGAAGGCGTGCGGCGACGGGCTCATCGTGAACGTGTCCTCGATCTCGGCCACCACCGGCGTCGGCAGCAACGTCGCGTACGCCGCCTCGAAGGCGGGCCTCGACGTGATGGGCAAGGCGCTCGCGCGCGCGTTCGCGCCGGAAGTGCGCGTGCTCACGGTGTCGCCGGGCGCGGTCGAGTCCGGGTTCGTCCCCGGGCGCGGCGCGGACTTCAACGCCAAGACCGCGGCGACGACGCCGTTGAAGCGCGTGGGTCTCCCCCAGGATGTCGCCGCGGCGATCGAGGCTTGCGCGACGACGCTTCGTTTCGCCACCGGCCAGGTCCTCGTCGTCGACGGCGGGCGCACCCTCTAGGGAAGGAAAATGGACAAGACCTTCATCACCTGCGCCGTCACGGGCAACATCACCAAGCCGGACCAGACGCCACACCTGCCGATCTCCCCCGAGCACATCGCCAACGAGTGCCTCGCGGCGGCGGGCGAGGGGGCGGCGGCGGTGCACATCCACGTGCGCGACCCGGCGACCGGGCGCCCGTCGATGGACGTGAACCTCTATCGCGACGTGATGGAGAGGATCCGCAGGAAGGATTCCTCGCTCATCATCAACCTCACCACCGGCCCCGGCGGGCGCTACGTTCCGAACGCCGACGATCCCAAGCTCTACGCGCCGGGGACGACGCTCGTGCCGCCGGCGGAGCGCGTGAAGCACGTGGTGGAGCTGAAGCCCGACGTGTGCTCGCTCGACCTCAACACGATGAACTCGGGCCCCGACGTCGTGATCAATACGCCGGCCAACGTGCGCAAGATGGCGAAGGCAATGAGCGACGCCGGCGTCCTTCCCGAGCTCGAGGTGTTCGACAGCGGCGACATCCACCTTGCGCGTGACCTCCTCGCCGAAGGCACGCTCAAGGGGCCGGGGCTCTTCACCATCGTGATGGGCGTCAAGTATGGCTTCGCGAGCCTCCCGGAGACGGTGTTCTACGCGAAGAGCATCCTCCCCGCGGGAGCCGTCTGGAGCGCGTTCGGCATCGGCCGCTTCGAGTATCCGATGCTCGCGCAGACGTGGCTTCTCGGCGGCAACGTGCGCGTGGGCCTCGAGGACAACATCTACCTCTCGAAGGGCGTGCTCGCGAAAAGCAACGCCGAGCTGGTCGCCAAGGCGCGGCGCATCGTCGAGGATCTCGGCGGGGCGATCGCGAGCGTGGCGGAAGCGCGCGCGATGCTGGGCCTCGCGAAGAAGAGCTGATGCCGAAAGCGCTCAACGTCGCTTCGGCCGCCGCCTCGCCGGACAAGATCGAGGTGTCGCTCGTGGAGTT
>JBDTXQ010000153.1:0-6426 GCA_040006115.1 Usitatibacter sp. | reverse complement strand
TCGTCGGCCTTGTGGGCGAGGATGGTGCCGAACACCTTGTTGGTCGCGACCTCGTCGATGCCGAACGGGGCAAGGAGGGTGGCGCGCGCGATTTCGAGCGTGGACGGGCCGGGCTTCGTCATTCGGGCTTCAGTCTCGAGCAATTTCAGCAGGGTATTCACCACTGCCGAACGGTTTTGTGGGCGAGCGCGGGGAGGCTCTTGCGAATCTTCGCCTGATAGGTGGGGTTCACGCCGGCCACCACAACCCCCGAACCTCGCGGCAATCGGTCCAGCACCACCCCCCAGGGATCGACGATCATCGTATGACCGTGGGTTTCGCGACCGTTCACGTGGTAGCCCCCCTGCGCGGGGGCGATCACATAGGCCAGGTTCTCGATGGCGCGGGCGCGAATGAGGGTGTCCCAGTGAGCTTTGCCGGTGGTCTCGGTGAACGCGGAAGGCACCAAAATGAGGTCAACGTCGCCCATCGCCCGGTATAGTTCGGGAAAACGCAGGTCGTAGCACACCGAAATCCCGAGCTTTCCGTAAGGGGATTCCACCGTGCACACCGCGGTGCCCGGCTCGATGGTGCGCTCCTCGGTGTAGCGCTCCTCGCCCATCTCGAAGCCGAACAGGTGGATCTTGTCGTAGCGCGCGACGCGCGTGCCCTCCTGGTTGTAGACCAGGCACGAGTTGCGGACCTTGTGCGGATTACTCGATTCGAGCGGCGCGGATCCGCCGACGATCCAAACGCGGTACCGGCGCGCCTCTGCCGCGAGGAAGTTCTGGATCGGGCCGTCGCCGTCCTTCTCCCGCGCGGCCACCTTGTCGGTGTCCTTCATCCCCATGATGGCGAAGTACTCGGGGAGCGCGATGATGCGCGCGCCGGTCGCGGCCGCGAGCTCGATCAGGCGCGCGGCCTCCTGGAGGTTCGCCTGAACGTTCGGTCCCGACGCCATCTGGATCGCCGCGACGCGGAACATTGATTGCGTGCTCGACATCGTCTCGCGGAGCGCCGCGGGCGTCGTGGAGTTGCGGGTGATGATCATCGTTTAGGGGTTGCGCGCCGGTGGCTGCGCCGGAGTCGCGGCTGCGGTTGAAGGTGCGGCTTCCGGAGCGGCGGCGGCCGTCTTGGGCGGCGCAGCGGAAAGGCGCGTGAGCTGCGGATTATCCCACGACCCCGAGACGCGGTACTCGTACGCGACTACCTTGCCGAGGGGATTCTTGAGGAGCTTGGAGACGATGAGCGTCGAGAGCCCCAGCACCGGCGTTCCGATCAACGTCGCCGCGAGCGCGAGGCTCTCGCCCACCTCCGGCACGATGTGCATGGTGAGGGCCTGCGTCTCCTGCGGGATCGACACCTCCCCCGCCATGCTCACGAAGGCCGAGGGGCCGGCGATCTCGAAGCCGTCGGTGAGCAGCACGCCGCGCGCGACCTTCACGTCGCCGTGGATGCGCTCGAAGGCGAAGCCCGCGCTGAACACGTCGCGGAAATCGAACATCGCGCGCCGCGGCAGCGACTGCAGCGAGAGGAGCCCGAGGAGCTTGCCCGCGCCCGGCTCGATCTTCGCGAACTGGCCGCGGCGCGCCTCGACCTTGAAGGTGCCCGCCAGGTTCGCGGTAGCGAAATCGTAGGGATAGCCCGGCCACACGAGCTGGCCCTCGAGCTCCCCGCTGCCGCGCTTCAGATAGTCGCCATAGCCGAACTGCGCCATGAGCGCGTTCAGGTTCTCGGTCGCGAGCTTTAGCGTGAGCGTGGTGAGCGAGCCCGCGCCGGTGCGCCGCCACCCGCCCGTGGAGAGGAACTTCGCGTGGCCATTCACGATGTCGAGCTTGTCGATGCGCCACTGGTCGCCCGCGGGCTCGGCCTTGAGGTCGAGCGCGCCCAGCCACTTGCCCTTGAACTCGAAACGCTCCGCGGTGATGTCGAGCGCGGGCAAGTCGGCCTGCGCGCGGTCCTCCGCCTCGACCGGCACGCTACCCGGCGCGGGCTCGGTGATCGTCAGGCGCGCGAGCTTCGCCGCGAGCCGTCCCTTGCCTTCCCAGTTCCACTGGATGTCGCCCGCCACGAGCGGGCTTTCGAGCTTGCCGCTCCACTGCGAGCCCTTGCGGGCGAGCTGCGCGTTCATCTGCCGGAAATCGCGCCCCCAGTAGCGCGCGCGGCCGACCTTGAGATCGAGGCCGCGCAGCTCCACGCCCTCGCCGCTGGCGGGCTTCGCCTCGCCGGGCGGCGCGGCGAAGGTTGCCTGCCACGCGTCCACGTCGAGATAGGGAAGCTCGCCGTAGAGCCACAGGCCGTCGCGCGCCGGCTCGTTCGCGACGGCAGAGCCGAACTTCAGAGCCGCGCTCCAGCGCTCGCCCGCTTTCGAGAAACGCCCGAAGACCCCGTCGGCGAGGCTCACGTGGGTGATCTCCTCCGCGGTCCCCAGCCGCGACATCGTGAACGTGAGGGCGCGCGCGTCGCCTGACGCCTTGGCGAGGGGCTCGGGCAGCGTCGATGCGAGGCCCTTCAGGTCGCTCGTCACGACGAGCTCGCCGCCCTGCTTCCCGGATACGACGCGCGCCTTCCAGTCGGTGCTCCCGGAGAGCCTGCCGACGATCGATTCGGGGGCGTACGCCGCCAACGCGGACGACTCGACCTTGCCCTCGATCTGCGTCACCACCTGGCCGTCGGGCTGCGACGCGATGGTGAGCGTGGCGGGCTTGCCGAAGAGCGTCCCGGTGATCGCCGGCGCGCGCACGCCGCTCTCGGTGAAGGCGAGGCGCCCGCGAACGTCGCGCATGGCGAGCGTGCGCCCGACGGTCGCGCTCGCCCCGGCGAAGACATAGTCGCCGGCGACGCGCACCGGGTCCGTGCCCCACATCGGGTAGACGAGCTGCACCTTGAGGCGTCCGGGTCCTTCCACCATCACCGCGCGAGTGAACGCGCCCGGCCCGTTCACGAGCGGCGACTCGCGCAGGAACCGCACCGTGTCCGCGCCCGTGGTGTCGACGTCGCCCGCCACGGTGACGATCGGCGGCTTGGCGCCGAGGTCCTCGACGATCGCCGTGACCGAGGTCGCGCGGCTCGCGAAGATGCTGGCGCGGTCCGCGCGGATCTCCATGCGCCGGTTCTCGAACTTGAACGAGCCGTCGACCGCGTCGATCGAGGGCCAATCCGGGTGGTACTTGAGGCGCCCGTCGTGGATGTCGCCCTGCGCGCGGAAGACACCGGGATGATCCGCGCCGAACGGGAAGCCCCACAGGTCGCCCTTCACCTCGAAGCCGATGCGCGTGCTGGTGCCCGATTGCACCGCGCGCTCGAGCCAGTCGCGCGTCGTGGCGACCCTGTTCGGCAGGTAGTTCGCGACGCGGCTCACGACCGCGTGCGTGAATTCGCCCTTCAGGTCCGCGTACCCCGGCGAGCTTTCCTTCGCGTCGGGCAGCGAGCGCCACACGCCGGCGACCTTGCCCTGCGCGTCGGCGTTGGAGAAATGCGCGTCGGCGATCGACACCTCGAGCGCCTTGCCCACGTGCTTCCACGTGGCGTGCGCGGCGAGCGTGTCGAACGCGAAGGGTTGGCGGAAGAGCCGCTGCAGCTCGAAGCCCGCGTTCCTCGACTCGAGCACCACGGTGCCGCCGTCGTGCGTGCCCTCGACGCGCCCGGTGATCCCCGAGGCGCCGGGGAAATTGTCCACGGCGTTGATGGCGAGATCCTCGAAGCGCCCCTTCACCGCGTACGACTTCACCGGCGCCGCACCGCCGCCCGACCAGGCGAGGGACGCGTCGAGGATGCGCCCGCGCGGCGCGAAGCGCTGCACGTGGCCCTTGATGTCGCGCGGCACCGGGAAGTAATCGATCAGCGCCGCGGCGATCTTGAGGTCGATGCCGTCGGCCTTCACGTCGACATGCACGGGCTTGCCGGGCTCGGCGCTGCGCGCGAGAGAGAAGTTGCCGAGCTGCGCGGCGATACCGTTCGCCAGCCGGAAGCGCAGGTTCTCGGAGGCGAAGGTGAAGCCGTCGTTCTCGGCACGATAGGTGGCGCGGCCCGAGATCGACGCGAGGTCGAGGGGCAGCGCGTCGGCGGCGAGCTGGCCCTTGGCGTCGCGCATGTTGAGATCCGCCACCACCTCGCGCAGGCCCTGCGCGTCGAAATGCGCCCAGACCCGCATGCTGCCCACGCCGCTTCGCAGCGTCTCGGGGACCGGCAGGTGCGCGCGCAGCTTGCCGAGGTTGGCATTGCGGCTTTCCCCGTAGGCGTCGCCGGCGGCGGTCCAATGGCCCCCGTCGCGCGCGAGGTGCACGTCGGCGCGCAGGTCGATGCGCCCGGCAAGCTCGCGCGGGGGCACGGCGGTCAATGCCGCGCGATACCGGCCCAAGTGCTTCTGCACCGCGATCTCGACACCGGTCAGCTGGATCTCCGGCGCGTTGGACTTCTCGTCGCGCCAGGTGAGCGTCGCGTCGTGGATGCCCAGGCGCGGCTGCGCGAGGAGCCACTCGGTGAAGGCGCCATCGTCGGGCCCCGCCTGGTTGAGCGGCTTGTCGGCGAGGTAGATCAAACCGTCGGCGCCGCGGCGAAGCGCGAGCGCGGGCCGGTAGAAGTCGACGTCGTGGAATTGCACGCGCCCCACCAGCAGCGACCACCACGAGAGCGTCACCTCGGCGCGCTCGAAGCCGAGCGCGACCTTGCCGTGCCGGTCGTTGATGGCGAAGCCGTCGAGCGAGAGGCTGGGGCGCAGCCCGTCCCATCCCCCGCTCACCGAGCGCGTGGTGACCGCCATCCCCGATGCCTTCTCGATCGAGGCGACGATGTATTCGCGAAAGTCGTCCACGTGGGGCAGTGCCACGTAGCGCAGGTAGAGCACGAGAAGGACGAAAGCGACGACCAGGAAAGCCGCAATACCCGCTGCAACGCGGAGACAGATTCGCGGTAAGGCCTTGATTCGGCAGTCCTCGGGCGGTGCCCAGGTGCGAAGGCGCCGGGCGGGATTTGTGCTGGTATTGTAGCGCCTCAATGACGCTTCGCCCCGCCGCGCGGTCGTTTCACCCCGCCTTCGAACGCACCCTCCGCCTGTCACGATATGTAGCCCGCGCCGCCGCTGCGCGCCCCGCGCTGGCGGCTGAGCTCGAGGCGCGCGGGGCGCGCGCCTTCACCCGCGAGGAGATGCGCGGCTTCCTCGCGGGCGAGCCCGAGGCGCTCGCCACGCGCCTGAGGCAACTGCGCGAGCGCGTCATGGTGTCGCTCGCCCATCGAGACCTGAACGGCCTGGCCGCCCTCGATGAGGTGTTCGCAACCATGACCGCGCTCGCCGACGAGAGCATCGGCGCCGCGGCCGACGAGGCGCAACGCGCCGCCGCGAGCGTGCACGGTGAGCCGGCGGGCGGCGCGCGCCTCACCGTGGCCGCGCTCGGCAAGCTTGGCGGAGAAGAGCTGAACGTCTCCTCCGATGTGGACCTGGTGTTCCTCTACGACGGCGACGGCGAGAGCGCGGGGCCCAAGCGCGTGTCCAACCATGAGTTCTTCGCGGCCGCCGGCAAGACGCTGATCGCGCTCCTGTCGGACATCACGCCCGACGGGCAGGCGTTCCGCGTCGACATGCGGCTGCGCCCGTTCGGCGACAGCGGGCCGCTTGCGGCATCGCTCGCGTCGCTGGAGAATTACTTCATCGCCCACGCGCGCCCCTGGGAGCGCTACGCATGGCTGAAGGCACGCGTCGCGGCGGGGCCCGCCGAGGGCGTCGCCGAGCGCGTCGAGCCGTTCGTATACCGGCGCTACCTCGACTACGGCATGCTCGAGCAGATGCGCGAGCTCCACGCACGCATCTTCGAGGCCGCGATCCGCCGCCGCAAGGCGGACGACATCAAGGTCGGCGTGGGCGGCATCCGCGAGATCGAGTTCGCGGTGCAGCTCTTCCAGATGGTGCGCGGCGGGCGCGACGCGGCGCTGCGCACGACCTCCACGCGCGCCGCGATGAAGGTGCTCGCCGAGCGCGGATTGATCGACTCCGCGCGCATCGCGGGCCTCGCCGCCGCCTACGATTTCCTGCGCCGCCTCGAGCACCGCCTGCAGTACTACGACGACCAGCAGACGCAGGCCCTGCCGCGCGCACCCGAGCACCAGGCCACCATCGCGGAGGCGATGGACTACGCGTCGTGGGACGCGCTGAAGGCGGCGATCGACGCGCATCGCGCGGTGGTGCAGGAAGCGTTCAACGCGCTCTTCGAGGCGCAGCCGGCGCGCGAGGAGTCGTCGCGCCTCGCCGCCTGGCTGAACGACCCGCAGGCGGTGCCCGACGTCGAAGGGCTCGGCCACGACCTGCGCGAGGCGGGCGTGGTCGACGCCGAGCCGGTCGCAAGGCGACTCATCGATTTCACGCGCGCGCGCCGCTACGGCGCGCTCTCGGCGCCGATCCGCGCCGAGGTCGAGCGCCTGCTGCCCGCGCTGGTCGGCGCCGTCGCCGAGGCC
>JBDTXQ010000152.1:0-6439 GCA_040006115.1 Usitatibacter sp. | reverse complement strand
AGAGCGACACCACGAGCACCACGACCACGTCGAGCAGCACCTCGAGGAGCACGTGGTCGACGAACGCGGCGTCGATGCCGATGTGGAGCACGCCGAGCGGCTTGCCCTCGGTGTTGATCGGCATGGAGACGATGTACTGCTGGCCCACGCGCGAGGCCTTGGAGATTTCGGTCGTCTCGTGCGCGATCTGCAGCACCACCGGATTCCTGAAGTGGGTGCGGGCGCCGATCGGCTCGGTGCCGCGCGCGAAGAGCACGTTGCCCTCCGTGTTGGTGATCGCCATGTAGGCGAACTCGGGGTTCTCCTCGAACACCTCCGCGAAGGTCTGCTCCACGCCGTAGAGCTTGTCGAAGTCGATGCCGTAGCTGGTGGCCTTGAGCACCAGCGCGCGCACCGAGGCGCCCACCGTCGCCGCCTTCTGCTCGGTCTCGGGGACGAGCTCGCGGTCGAAGACGCGGTGCGAGAAATACGAGACCACGGCGAGCGCGACCACGACGCAGACCATGATGACGCCCGCGAGCCGCCAGTAGATTCGCCAGAGGTAGTTCTTCTCGAGCATGGCGCCGGCTATGTGGCCGAATCCAGCTTGGCGCGCAGTTCGTCGAGCGCGCCGTTGGCCTCGCGCAGCGACGAGCGCAGGTTGCCGATCGCCGTGTCGAACGCGGAGCCGGTAGGCAGGGGAGGTTCCGTGCGGTCCTCGAGGTGGCTGGTGACGGCTTCGAGCGCGCGCAAGTCACGCTCGAACTTGCGGATCACGACGATCAGGGCGAGGGGCGCGACGAGGGCGATCCCGAGGAAGGAAAAGATCGACGCGAGCAGGATCTCGCGCCCCGCGACCTTCGCCGCGCGCTCCACCTCCTCTGCGGAGTAGCGCATCGCGAGGAATCCCACGGTGAGGTCGAAGTTGTTCTTGAGCGAGATGCCGGCCACGTATTCATCCGCCGCCTCGGTGCCCCACTCGGTGGACTTCGAGCGTGCCGCGGCCTCGGTCCAGGTGCTGACCACCTTCTCGCCCACGCGCGCGCGCTCCGTGCTGTAGAGAACCTGGCCGGTCTGGTCGAAGACGTCGATGCCGCGGATCAGGCGATCGCTCGCCTTCTCGCGCTGCAGGAGCGCGTTCATCGTGCCCAGCTCCATGAACTGCATGCCAACGGAGAGCGAGGCCTGCACGCTATTCTCGATGTTGCGGCCGATCACGAGCACGCGCGACTTCACGATGCCGCCGATCGTGCTCTTGTACTTGAAGTAGTTGAGGAACGCCGCCATGCCGACGGCGAAGAAACTCACCACCAGCGCAACGATGATGAAACGGACGCGTATCGTCCCCATCCCGAGCCCCGTATCCCCTGAATGTTTCTTCGCGGATGTTACCACGGAGCTTGCGTAAATGCCTCAAGTATTTACGTTAAGTGTTTGTCGTGGCGGACTTTTCGGGGGTCGGCGCAAGGCATCTTGTGGTAGGTTAGCGGCGTCCGGGAAAGGGGTCCGGAACCAGGGAGCGTGGCAATGAGCGACAGTCCGGAAGCCGGGTCCGTGTCCCGCGGCGAGCTCGACGCGACTGTCGTCGATCCCACCGCGATCCCGTCGCGCGCGCCCCGTGCGCCCAACGACCCGCGCCGCGTGCTCGAGCCCAAGCCCGCCGCCGCGAGCCTCGCTCTCGTCCCGGGCTTCCGCCTCTTCGAGTACCGCATCGATGGAATCCTCGGGCAGGGCGGCTTCGGCATCGCCTATGCGGCGACCGACGTGAACCTCGCCGCCAAGGTGGTCATCAAGGAGTACCTCCCCGAGGATTTCGCCTACCGCACCCTCGACGGCACGGTGCAGGCGCGCGACGACACGGACCAGGAGTTCTACCAGAACGGGCTCGACAGCTTCCTCGTCGAGGCGCGCACGCTCGCGACCTTCCGCCATCCGAACATCGTGCGCGTGGCGCGCTTCTTCGAGGCGAACAAGACCGCTTACATGGTGCTCGAGTACGAGCGCGGCCAGTCGTTGAAGTCGTACCGCAAGAAGCACGAGCACATCCCCGAGGCGACCATCGTGTCGCTCCTCGCGCCGCTCCTCGAAGGCCTCGAGGTGGTCCACGACTCGGGATACCTGCACCGCGACATCAAGCCCGACAACATCTACGTGCGCGACGAGGACGGCAGCCTCGTGCTGCTCGACTTCGGTGCCGCGCGCCAGACCGCCATCGAGCGGAGCGAGATCGGCATGGTGGTGACGCCCGGCTACGGGCCGCTCGAACAGTACGCGGGCGGCGGGCGCCAGGGCCCCTGGACCGACCTCTACTCGCTCGGGGCCACGCTCTTCTGGCTCATCACCGGAAGGAAGCCCCTCGACGCGCCGACGCGGCTCGCCGAGCCCGACCCGCTGCCCTCGGCTGAGTCGCTCGGCAAGGGGCGCTACAGCGTCGAATTCCTGCGCGCGATCGACTGGATGCTGCGCCGCCATCCCGGCGACCGGCCCCAGAACGTGGCCGAGCTTCGCTCCGCGCTCTTCGCCTCCCACGCGGGCGCGCTGGGCCTGCAGGAGGCGCTGCGCAAGGGCGACGAGGAGGGCGCGCTGCCGGAGCATACCGAGAGCTGGGCGGTGACGATGCGCTCGCCGCACGCGCTGCGCAGGCGCCTGCACCGCTTCGGGCGCGTCATCTGGAAGCCGGTCTCGTGGCCGATGGCGGTGAAGATGACGCTCGCGATGGTGGCCACCGCGCTCGCGCCCATGATGATCACCGCGTATTACAACCTGGGCGCCACCGAGGCGCACGTCGCCGATGTGGAGCTTCGCAACCTCGAGCAGCTCGCGCTCAGCACTGCGGGGCGCATCTCGCAGCTCATCGCCGACACCCAGACCCTCGCGAACTACGTGGGCAGCGACGACGATTTCGTCGGCTACCTCAAGGCACCCACGCGCGCCGGGACCCGGGCGATCCTCGCCAAGCTCGAGGGCCTCGCCCGGGCCAACGCCGACATCCAGTTCGCAATGGTGATGGACCTGGCGGGCAACGCCCTCGTCGCCACCGACCCGCGGGTGACGGGCCGCAACTTCAAGTTCCGCGATTACTTCAGGAACGCGATGGAAGGCCGCGCGTACATGACCGGGATCGTCGTGGGCTCCGTCGCCGGCGCCGCGGGCGTCTTCTACTCGCGCCCGGTGTTCGACGCCGATGGCAGGAGCGTGATCGGCGCCGTGGTCCTGCGCATCCGTGCCGACCCGGTCGCGCGCATCCTCGCCGGCGCGCGCGGGGACAATGAGCGCGAGGCGTTCCTCGTGGACGGCCACGGCGTGATCGTCTGGCATCGCGACGACAAGCTCATGTACAAGAGCCTCATGCCGCTGGACAAGGCGGTGCTTGCGCAGATCGTCGCCGACCAGCGCTTCGGCCGCGCGACGGTCGAGTCGATCCGCCAGCCCGAGCTCGCGCGCGCGATGGTCGGCTCCCGGGAGCGCGGACACGTCGCCTACAAGTCGACGGTGACCGGGCGCGAGGAGATCGCGGGCGTGGCTCCCGTGGCCGGCATCGACTGGGTGGTGGGCGTGACCGAGTCGCGCGCCTACTTCGCCGCGCCGCTGGAAGGGCTCTTCCACAAGGTGATCTTCTCGGTGCTTCTCGCGGGAGCGATCTTCGTTGCCCTCGCGCTCATCTTCGCGCGCTCCATCGTTCGGCCCATCGAGAACCTCACCGCGGCGGCGCACGCGCTGAAGAGCGGCGATTACGACAACGCCAACATCGCGGTGCGCTCGAGCGACGAGGTGGGCCAGCTCGCGCGCACCTTCAACGTGATGATCGACGTGCTGCGCGAGCGCGAGCGTGAGCGCGGCCGGCGCGCCGTCTCCCTCGGTTTCGAGAAAGAACCGGAAAAGCCCGAAGCGCCCGGCGCGGACGAGCGCGCCTAGCCCGCCCTAGACGGCTACCAGGCGGATCGGCGACTTCTTCTTCGGCGCCTCGGGCTCGTCGCGCAGGCGGGCGTGCAGGACCGTCCACTCGCGCGCGCTGCTCTGGCCCATCAGCCACTCGTGGATGAACCAGTTCTGGTTGCGGTCGGAGAGCACCGGCGTGTGCCCGGTGTCGGGCACGTGCATCAGCGCCACGTCGTGCTTCACCTTCATGCGCTTGATGGTGGGCGCGAGGAGAGCGTCGGACATCATCCCGTGGATCAGCAGGATCGGGCAGCGGATCTTCTCCCAGAGGCGCCACTGGTCGAGGCTTTCCTGCGCGTCGGCGCGGAACGCCTGGAGCGCGCGCACGTCGTGGCGATACACGCGTCCGCCTTCCTCGTCGGACCAGCGGGTCTGGTGGAAGGTCACGTTGAAGCGGATGTCGTCGCTCACGGGGCCGTCGTTCTTCTGCGAGGCGCCGATCTTGCGCAGCAGGTCGGCGGGATCGCGGAACACGTAGTGGCGCGCGAGCGTGAGCGAGCGGCGGCGGCGGCGCGCCTTCGGGATGAAGGGACCGATGTCGTTCAATATCAGGCGGCTCACCATGCTCGGGTGGCGCGCGGCGAGGTCGATCGCGGCGCTGCCGCCCATCGAGGAGCCGAGCAGGATCACCGGTCCCCCGCCGAGGTGGTCGATCAGCTGGCGCAGCTGCTCCGAGTAGGTGGCGAGCGAATAGTCGCGCTCGTCGGCCATCCAGCCCGAGCGCCCGCGCCCGACCCAGTCCATGCAGACAACGCGGAAGTGGCTCTCGAGATCCGAGGCGAGGTAGTTGAAACGCATCGCCGTGTTGGCGACGCCGCCCACGCACACCACGATCGGGTCGCCGGGGTCGCCCCAATCGGTATAGGCGACCTTCACGGGGTAGGGCTTCCTGAAGCGCGGGGCGCAGCGTTGCAGGCGCACCGGGTGGTGGTAATCGAAGTGGCGCAGGTCGAACTGGTGGTCGAAGCGCTCGATGATGCGCTTGGCCATCGCCATGTACTCATCCCAGGTCTTGAGGACGCGGCGCCGCCCCGGGATCGCCGGCTCCCAGTCGGGCTCGTGCCGGCGCTTGCGCGTGTCGGGGTGCGACTTGGGAGGGCGCGCGGCCATTACGCCTGGTGCGGACGGGTGACGCGAAGCTCGCTCGCGCCGGCGCGCGGGGCGACCGCGAACTCCACGATTTCGCCGTTGCCGACGCTCATGCGCTCGGTGCCGCCGAGCAGATTGTTCAGGACGCGGCCCACGCCCTTGCTGCTCACCAGCAGCAGACGGCGCTCGAGGTGCGTGCGCAGGTGCTCGAAGGCGAGCGCGATGCGCGCCTCGAACTGCTGCTCCGACTCGCCGCCGGGCGGGGTCACGTTGCGCTTCAGCATCTCCTCGGTCTCGGAGATCGGGCGGTTGTTCCACTGCCCGAGCTTCCTCTCGTTGATGAGCGGCTCGATCTCGATCGGCACCGTGCCGAGCACGCCGCTGATGATCGACGCGGTCTGGCGCGTGCGGATGAGCGAGCCCGCGATGATGACCCCGATGCGCAGGTGCATGCGCTCGATCTGCTTGGCGAGGAGGTAGGCCTGGTCGCAGCCGATGTCCATCATCGGCAGGTCGAGGTCGCCGCCGCAGCGGAAGCCGCGGAAGTTCGGCTCCGTGATGCCGTGGCGCACGAAGTAGAGAGTGAAGGGACGATCGGCCTGGTACGACATCGTTGTATTTGTCCGATTGAGACGCGCGAGTCGAGGCTTGCTCCACGACCCCGCGGGCGAGGCGAGAATAGCACCCGGCATAGTCCACTTGAAGGGGTACGGCGCTACACCGGTAATCGTGCTGGGCCATTGCTACAGCGGTAACCTTCCGGCGTTTCCGGGCGCCTCGCCCCCTCCCGGTAGAATCGCGCTTCCATGCGTGCACTGCGCTTCCTTCGCATCGTCGACACGATCGGCCGCCATGGCCTCGACGAGTTCCTGCCGAGGCGCGAGATGGCCGCGCGCGCGTTCTTTCGCGTGCTCTATTTCTGGCGCGACACGTCCCGCCCGCGCGGCGAGAGGCTGCGTATCGCGCTCGAGTCGCTGGGCCCGGTGTTCGTGAAGTTCGGCCAGCTCCTTTCGGTGCGCCGCGACCTGGTCGCCGCCGACTTAGCCGACGAGCTCGCGAAGCTGCAGGACAGCGTGCCGCCGTTCTCGTGGGCGCAGGCCGCCGCAGTGCTCGACCGCGCCTATGGCCGCCCGCATGCCCAGGTCTTCGCCTCGGTCGACCCGGTGCCGATCGCGAGCGCGTCGGTCGCGCAGGTGCATTTCGCCACGCTCCTCGACGGGCGCGAGGTCGCGCTCAAGATCCTGCGCCCCGGCATCCGCGAGGTGATCGCGAAGGACGTCGGGTTGCTCTACGTGCTCGCCAGCTGGCTCGAGCGCAAGCTCGCGCAGGGAAGGCTCCTCAGGCTTCGCGAGGTCGTCCGCGAGTTCGAGAACACCGTCGCCGACGAGCTCGACCTGGTGCGCGAGGCGGCCAACGCGAGCCACCTGCGGCG
>JBDTXQ010000151.1:0-6467 GCA_040006115.1 Usitatibacter sp. | reverse complement strand
ACCCGCCTGCAGCCGCGGCGCCGAGCTCCGCGGCCCAGCCCGCCGCCACTCCCACCGCGATGCCCGCGCCCGCATCCGCGAACGAGGCGACCGTCGCCAGGGCGGAGGATCCGGGCGGATCCAAGCTCATCGTCGGCCCCAACATCAAGCTGAAGGGCGTGGAGATCGACGACTGCGACACGCTCGTGGTCGAGGGCCGCGTCGAGGCGACCATGGTGAGCCGCGCCATCCAGATCGCCGAGAACGGCGCCTTCATCGGCAAGGTGGACGTCGACGTGGCCGAGATCCGTGGCGACTTCAAGGGCGAGATGACGGCGCGCAAGAAGCTCGTGATCCACGCGAGCGGGCGCGTTTCCGGGAAGATCCGTTACGGCAAGATGCTGGTGCAGGAGGGTGGCGAGATGAGCGGCGACATCGGCGCGCTCGCGGCCAGCGAGTAGGAGGTTTCAGGCGGGCCGCTCTCGCGCGAGTTGCGCGAGGCGGCCCTTGAGGACCTTGCCATTTGGGGCATGGGGAAGGGTGGCCATCACGATGATCTGCGCCGGGCGCTTGTAGGGCGCAAGCGCCGCCGCCGCCCAGATGGCGAGCGTCTCGGGCGTGGCGCGCGCGCCCGCGCCCAGTTCGACGAAGGCGACGACCTCCTCGTCGCCGTCCACGGGTCGTCCGACCACCGCCGACTGGGTCACGTCGGGATGGGCGTTCAACACCGCCTCCACCTCGACGGGGAAGACGTTGAATCCGGACCGGATGATGAGCTCCTTCAGACGGCCCTCGATGAAATAAGCGCCGTCGTCGCCCTGGCGCGCGAGGTCGCCCGTCGCGAGCCAGCCGCCCGGCCGCAACGCCATGCGGGTCGCCTCCGGGTCGCGGAAATAGCCTTTCATCACGTTGGGGCCGCGCGCCCAGAGCTCGCCCGGCTCGCCCGCCGCCACGTCGTTGCCCTCGCGATCGACGATGCGCACCTCCACGCCCGGGAGGGCGCGACCCACCGAGCAGTCGCTGCGCGGCTCGTCGTGGCGCGTCTGCGTGATCGTGGGCGATGCCTCGGTGAGCCCGTAGCCGTTGTGCAGCGGGAGCCCGAAGGTCGCCTCGACCTCGCGCTTCAAAGCGGGCGCAAGCGGTGAGCCGCCGGCGTAGAGAAACCGCAGCGACGGCGCGGCGAAGCGGGCGCCGCGGCTCTTCAGGTAATCGAGGAGCTTCGCGTACATGGCCGGCACGCCCTGGCAGACCGTGATCGCGTTTGCGGTGAGGCACTCGGCCATGGCTGCGGGCGCGAAGCGCGACTGCAGGTGCAGGCTCGCCCCGGCGCGCAGCGTGCCCAAGCACACCGAGGCGAGGCCGTAGACGTGCGAGATGGGCAGAAGCCCGTAGACGCGGTCCTCGGGGACGATGCCGCGCAGCTCCGCGGAGACGCGCGCGATGAAGAGGAGGTTGGCATGGGTCAGCATCACGCCCTTGGGCTCGCCCATCGTGCCGGTGGTGTAGAGAAGCGCGGCCACGTCGCGCGCGGAGTTGGCTTCCACTGGCTCCGGCGCGCATCGCTCGTCCATGGCGCTTACGCTGATCGTGCCCCAGCGCCCGAGCGAAAGCCGCGTCGCCTGCACCCGTTCGGCGTGGTGGCGGGCGTCGGGCGACTCGTCGCCGAGGTAGAGGACGCGGCGTGCGCCGCAGTGGCCGCGGACCGTGTCGATCTCCCGTGGCGAAAGGCGCGCGTTCACGTTGACCACCCAGGCGTTCACCGACCAGATCGCGAAGAGAATCGCCACCAAGGTCGCGCAGTTCTCCCCGACCACCATCACCCGGTCCCCCGCGCGGATCCCCAGCGTGAGGAGAAGCTCGGCGAGCTGCTTCCTGCCGTGCTCGAGCTCGCGCCACGTCCAGTCGCCGCGCGCGTCGCGCAGCGCGAGGGCGGCGCCACGCGCGCCGGCCCAGCGGGCCGGAATTGCTTCCAGTCGGCCGGGCGAAGCGAGCTCGGCGGTGGCGGGGTCGCGGATCATTCGCGGTTGCGGTTCGCGGCCATCATAGCGCGACGGCGCCGGGCTCAATCCGCGCGGGCGAGGCGGGCGGCGAGCCCGGTGTAGGTCGATGGCGTGAGCTCGAGCAGGCGGCGCTTCTCGTCCTCGGGGATCTTCAGGGACTTCACGAACGCGTGCAGGTCCTCGCGCGCGATGCCGCCCTTGCCGCGAGTGAGCTCTTTCAGCTTCTCGTACGAGCCGGCGATGCGATGGGCGCGCATGACTGTCTGCACCGCTTCGGCGAGCACGTCCCACTGGCTTTCGAGGTCGGCGCCGATGCGGGCCGGATTCGCCTCGAGCTTGTCGAGCCCGCGCAGGCACGAATCGTACGCGAGCAGGCAATAGCCGAAGGCCACGCCGACGTTGCGCAGCACGGTGGAATCGGTGAGGTCGCGCTGCCAGCGGGAGATCGGCAGCTTCTCCGAAAGGTGGCGCAGCAGGGCGTTGGCGAGGCCCAGGTTGCCCTCGGAATTCTCGAAGTCGATCGGGTTCACCTTGTGGGGCATGGTGGACGAGCCCACTTCCCCCGCTTTCACCCGCTGCTTGAAGTAGCCGAGCGAGATGTAACCCCAGATGTCGCGATCGAGGTCGATGAGGATGGTGTTCAAGCGCGCGGCCGCGTCGAGCGCCTCGGCGAGCGCGTCGTGCGGCTCGATCTGGATGGTGAGGGGATTGTAGGCGAGCCCTAGGCTCGTCACGAAGCGCTCGGCGAAGCGCGGCCAGTCCACGCCCGGCGCCGCGGCCACGTGCGCGTTGAAGTTGCCGGTGGCGCCGTTCAGCTTGCCGAGTATCTCGACCGCGGCGAGCTTATCGCGGGCGCGCTTCAGCCGATGCGCCACGTTGGCCATCTCCTTGCCGAGCGTGGTGGGCGTCGCGGGCTGGCCGTGGGTGCGCGAGAGCATGGACAGATCGGCGTGCTGGCGGGCGAGCCCGTCGAGGCGCGCGACGATTCGGTCGATCGCGGGCAGCAGCACCGCGTCGCGCCCGCCCTTCAGCATCCGCCCGTGGGCGAGGTTGTTGATGTCCTCGGAGGTGCACGCGAAGTGGATGAATTCCGCGGCGGCGGTGACCTCCGGGTTCGCCGAGAAGCGCTCGCGAAGCCAGTACTCCACCGCCTTCACGTCGTGGTTGGTGGTCGCCTCGATCGCCTTGATGCGCTCGGCGTCGGCGATCCCGAACGCGGCGACCGCGCCCTTCATCTCGTCGCGAGTGGCCGCGGAAAACGCCTTCAGCGCAGTGAAGGAAGGCTCCTCGCCGAGCGCCGCGAGCCACGCCACCTCGATCGCGACGCGCTCACGCATGAGCGCGAACTCGCTGAAGTGTTCCTGCAGCGCGAGGGTCTTCGCGGAGTAGCGCCCGTCGAGGGGCGAGAGGGCGGTGAGAGGCGAGGTCATGCGGGCGAAATGTTACCACCCGCTGCTATACTGCGCCGCTTCACCGAAAGGCTTCCATGAAACTCATCGGCTCGCGCAACTCGCCCTTCGTCCGCAAGATCCGAATTCTGCTGGCCGAGAAGCAGCTCTCCTACGATTTCGTCGAGGAGAACGTCTGGAGCCCCGACTCCGGAGTGTCGAAGTTCAACCCGCTGAACAAGGTGCCTGCGCTCGTGCTCGACGATGGCGAGTGCCTTTACGACTCGCAGGTGATCGCAGAATACGTCGACGCCCTTCCCGGCGCGAACTTCATCCCGGCGGCCTTGCCCGAGCGCGCGCGCGTGCGGCGCGACGAGGCGCTGGGCGACGGCATCGCCGAGGCCGGCGTCGCGATCTTCCTCGAGAGGAAGCGCGAGGCGGCGCGCCAGGACCCGGCGTGGATCGCCCGCCAGAGCGACAAGGTGAACCTGGGCATCGCGGCCGTCGCCAAGTCGGTCGCCGCCAAGCCGGCCACGGGGGCGCGGCGCATGACGCTGGGTGACATCGCATGCGGCTGCGCGCTCTTCTGGCTCGAGTTGCGCCTGCCTGAGATCCGCTGGCGAGAAGACGCCGCGCTGCGGGCGTGGGCGGAGAACCTGGAGAGCCGGGCCTCCTTCGCCGCGACACGTCCGCCCGGCTGAGGCGGCGGGCTGCCCGGCCGCTAGCTGATCACGCCGCCGCCCAGGCAAACCTCGCCGCGGTAGACGACGGCGGATTGGCCCGGAGTCACCGCCCACTGGGGCGCTGCGAAATCGAGCTCGAATCCGCGGCCGCCGGCGCTTTGCAGGGCGCAAGAGGAATCGGCCTGCCGGTAGCGCGTCTTGGCGCCGAGCGCCTCGCGCCCGTCGGGCGGCGCGCCGCTCACCCAGCTCGCGTCGGTCGCCGCGAGCTGGCGGCGCATCAGGAGCTCGTGGTCGTGGCCCTGCACGACGGTGAGGGTGTTGGTGGTGATGTCCTTCGCCGCGACATACCAGGGATCGCCCGCGCTGTCGCGGCGCCCGCCGATGCCCAGACCCTGGCGCTGGCCGATGGTGTAGTACATGAGACCCTCGTGCTCGCCAAGGTGCTCGCCCACGGGCGTGACCATGGGACCCGGCTCGCGCGGCAGGTAGCGCGAGAGGAATTCCCGGAACGGGCGCTCGCCGATGAAGCAGATGCCGGTGGAGTCTCGCTTCGCATGGTTGGGAAGGCCCGCCTCGCGCGCGATGCGGCGCACCTCGCCCTTCAGCAGGTGGCCGACCGGGAAGAGCGTGCGCGCGAGCTGCGCCTGTGTCAGCCGATGCAGGAAGTAGCTCTGGTCCTTCGCCGGGTCCGCGCCCTTCAGCAGCGCGAAGCCGCCGTCGCCATCTTCGAGGCGCGCGTAGTGGCCGGTCGCGATGCGCTCGGCGCCCAGGGCGAGCGCGTGGTCGAGGAAGGCCTTGAACTTGATCTCCGCGTTGCACAGCACGTCCGGGTTGGGCGTGCGGCCCGCCTTGTATTCGGCGAGGAAGCTGGCGAACACGCGGTCGCGGTATTCCGCGGCGAAATTCACCGCCTCGACCTCGATGCCGATCCTCTCGGCGACGCTCACCGCGTCGATCAGGTCCTCGCGAGTCGAGCAGTACTCGCCATCGTCGTCGTCCTCCCAGTTCTTCATGAACAGGCCGACCACGTCGTGGCCGGCGCGCTTCAGCAGCAGCGCGGCGACCGCGGAGTCGACCCCCCCGGAAAGACCGACGACGATTCTCATGGATCGATGATAACGGCTGGGAAAAGCGAAAGGCGGGGCCGAGGCCCCGCCTTTCGTGATGCGGAGACGGCCGATTACTTCTTCGGCGCGTCTTTCTTCATGTCGGACTTCATCATGTCGGACTTCATCGCGTCGGATTTCATCGGCGCGCCGGCTTTCATGGGGGCGGCGGCCTTCGGCGCGTCGGCCTTCATCGGCGCGTCGGCTTTCATCGCGTCGGCGTGCTTCTTGGCCTTCTTCTTGGCCGGCTTCTTCTTCATGTCGGACTTCATCATGTCGTCCTTCATCGCCGGCTGGGCCTTCATCGCCGGGGTCGCGGGGGTCGCGGGGGTCGCGGGCTTGGCGGGGGAGACGCCAGGCGCCGCGGGCGTGGCGGGCTTGGCGGGGGTGGCGGGCGTGGCTTGGGCAAGGACGGACAGCGATGCGGTAGCGAAGAGCACGGCGATCAGGGCGGACAGCTTCTTCATGGTTTTATATTTTCCTAAGGGTGATGTTGAACAAGGTATCAATGTTCGACTGCGCTGAAATCAGCCTCGTCGCCAACATTAACGCCGCGCATTATACCGGGGTTGACATGAGCCCCCTCCCGGGCGCCAAGGGAGCGTTTCGGGCGGTGGTACGGCTGTTTCAGCCGAGCTTGGCGGGGACCTCGCGCCATGCGCCCGGGGCGAGATCGGCGAGCTCCCAGGGGCCGACCCGGAAGCGCACGAGTCGCAGCGTCGGCAGGCCCACCGCGGCCGTCATGCGCCGCACCTGCCGGTTGCGGCCTTCAGAGATGCCGACCTCGAGCCACGCCGTCGGGATCGCCTGGCGCACCCGGATCGGCGGGGTGCGCTCCCAGAGCCCCTTGGGGCTCGCGATGGCGCGCGCCGTGGCAGGCAGCGTCACGCCGTCATTCAGCTCCACGCCGCGCCTCAAGCTCTCCAGGGCCTCCGGGGACGGCGTTCCCTCGACCTGCGCCCAATAGCCCTTCTCGAGCTTGTGGCGCGGCTGCGCGATGCGCGCCTGGAGGACCCCGTCGTCGGTGAGGACGAGCAGGCCTTCGCTATCGGTATCGAGGCGGCCGGCCGGGTAGACGCGCGGGACCTCGATGAAGTCCTTCAGGGTCGGCTTCGTTCCGTCCGGGCTGAACTGGCAGATCACTCCGAAAGGCTTGTTGAACAGGATCACGCGTGGCATGGGGGAGTCGGCAGAGTTCGCTTTGCTATAATTTTCGATTGTGCCGCCGAAAAAATCACGTGAGGAGCGAGCAATGGCCAAGATCAAGGTGAAGAACCCGGTCGTCGAGATGGACGGCGACGAGATGACGCG
>JBDTXQ010000150.1:0-6535 GCA_040006115.1 Usitatibacter sp. | reverse complement strand
GATCATCGTTCACGAAGCCGGATCGGTGACTCCGCACGGATTCAATTTCGACCCTCGCGGCGGGCGGGAGCTTTTCTACTACTACGGCGCGCACCTGGGCTCCGGGGTGGGAACCGCGGCCGGGGTGAAGCTTGCGCGGCCCAAGCAGCAGGTGATCTGCCTCGTCGGCGACGGCTCGTT
Source organism: Usitatibacter sp. (assembly GCA_040006115.1). Taxonomy (GTDB): domain Bacteria; phylum Pseudomonadota; class Gammaproteobacteria; order Burkholderiales; family Usitatibacteraceae; genus Usitatibacter. The sequence goes on along the minus strand of JBDTXQ010000150.1, from coordinate 6,355 downwards.
CATCTTCGGCCCCACGGCGCTCTGGAACATGGCGCGCCTCGAGCTGCCGGTGATCACGATCGTCTACAACAACCACGCGTACAGCGGCCCGCACAGCCGTGTCATCGAGAAGGTGCCCAACGGCCGGATGATGCAGACCGGCCACTTCGTCCACGACTACCTCGGCAAGCCCGACATGAACATGGCCTGGATCGCGAAGGGTTTCGGCGTCGAGGGCGAAGTGGCACGCGCGCCCGCGGAGCTGAAGGCGGCGCTCGCACGCGCGCGCCGCAGCACGCTGGAGGGCAAGCCCTATCTCATCGACGCGCAGACCGCGCGCGTGGGCGTCGCGTGGGCCGACCCGCCGTGGACTCCGACCCTCTAGCGGAGCGCAGCCGCGCGCTTGTGCCCGCTCAGCGCGCCTTCACGAATACCGACTCGTAGAGCTTCCCCCACTTCTCCGACTGGTCGAGGATCATCGCGGGATCCACGATGCGCAGCGAGTCGGCCGACAGCGGGCCCTTCAGGGTGCGGCTCGCGGGCATGAAGCCGCGTTCCACCAGCATGCGCTGCGCCTCGTCGCCGAGCATGAAATCGTAGTAGAGGAGCGCCGCGTGCGGGTGCCGCGCGTGCTTCGCCACGGCGAGGCCGTTGGCACGCGCCACCGCGGGCGCGATGACGAACCAGTCGAGGGGCGCGCCGCGGCGCTCGATCTGCTCGGCGGTGAAGTTGTACACGGTGAGGGCGAGCGGCACTTCGCCGGAGGCCACCAGGTTGGTGAGGAGCGTATGTCCCTTGCGCACCGAGACGCCGTTGTCGGCGACCACCTTGCGGAAGAGCTTCACGCCCGCCTCCTCGCCCAGCTGCGAGAGCACCACGGCGAACCAGTCCTCGTCGGAGGCCTCGATGCCGAGCCTGCCCTTCCACTTGCGATCGAGGAGATCGGCATAGGTCTTCGGCAACTCCTCGCGCTTCACGGCCTGGGTGTTGTACGCCTGCACGAACACGTTCAGGCGCGAGCCCGCCCACTCGCGATGCGCCGGCAACGCAGCAGCGATGAGGCCCGCGTGAGCCGGTGAGCGCACCGCCTGCAGGAGTCCCTCGCGATGCAGCGACTCGAGCGGCGGCGCGTTGGTCTCGACGATGTCGACCTCGTGGCGTCCGGCGCGCGCCTCGGTCACCACACGCTGCAGGACTTTTTCGGAAGCCGCGCGCCAGAGCCTCACGCGGATGCCGTGCTTCGCCTCGAATGCGCCGTTCAGCGCCGCCATGTCTTCCAACGTGAGCGAGGTGTATACGTCGAGCACGCCGCCTTCCCGGCGCGCGCCCTCGGCGAGGCGCTGGGCGCGGTCGGCGCCTTCGTACAACGCGATGTCGGATACCGGCGACGCCCACACCGCCAGCGTCGCGCAGAGCGCGCAGAACGCCGCTGCCGCGCGGCGCGTCATCGATCCGCCGCGTCGGGCGTGCGCGACGCCTCGTGTTGCGCGAGAGCGGTCGCGAATGGCATGTCGCGAGCCGTGACCATCGACAGCGCGCGCACCCTCTGCGCCGCGGGATCGAGGCCCGGCAGCTCGCTCGCGTCCCCCGCGACCCGGGCTGCGTCCAGCAGGCGCTTCCTCGTCATGATGATGCCGTTGTCGCTGGAGACGAGGTTCTCGCGCGCGCGGTCGACGATCGGGCCCATGCTCTCCTGCACCGCCGCGTCCTGCACGCCCACGCGCATCACGCCCGAGAAGGTCTTGCGCGCTTTCTGCGCGTCGCGGTCGATGAGGTAGTCGTTGCCCTTGTTGGCGACCGGCAGGAAAGTGCCCGGCACCAGCGGAACGTGCACGCCGCGACCTTCCGCGACCGCGTCCAGCTCGAGCGCCGTGAGATCGCGGCGCGGATGATAGTCGATGTTGAAGACCCAGCAATTCTCGTCATCCATGGGAACCCACGCGTGGCCGCCGCAGGGGTTGTCGCCATAGGGAGGGAAGAGGTTGAAGCACGGCATGAGGAATTGCGTGACGCGCCAGAAGTAGCGGTCTTCGCCCACCTTGCGCCGCGTGGTGATGTGCAGCCCCGCCGGCGAAACCGTGGGCAGGAAGGCGGGGTGAGGATCGCCCTTGATCATCGCCGCGCTTTCCGCGTCGCGCTTGAGGAGCGGATCGTCGCCCACCGAGTAGCGGTGCAGGAAAGTCGAATGGATCGAGTCGAGGCCGCCCTCCATCGCCTGCAGGAAGTTGCATTCCTGCAGCCGCTTGCTCACGTGCCGCTGCGCTGGCGGCAACGCGGTCCACTCGTAGGCGGGCGGCGGCGGGCGCTGCGCGGCGGGGCCCATGTAGATCCACACCACGCCGCCCAGCTCGACGCACGGATAGCTCTTCAGGCGGATCTTGTTGCAGAAGCCGCTCTCGGTGGGCTCCGAGGGCACGTCGACGCACTGGCCACTCACGTCGTACTTCCAGCCATGATAGGGACAGCGGATGCCCTCCTCCTCGTTGCGCCCGAAGAAAAGGCTCACGCCGCGATGCGCGCAGAACTCGTCGACGAGGCCCACGCGCCCGCGCGTATCGCGGAAGGCGACGAGGCGCTCGGAGAGCACGCGCACGCGCACCGGCGGGCAATCCGGCTCGGCAAGCTCCGCGGCAAGAAGCGCCGGCAGCCAGTAACGCCGCAAGAGTGTGCCCATCGGGGTGCCGGGCCCGGTGCGGGTGAGCGTTGCGTTTTCCTGCGCGGTGGTCATCGCGATCTCACGGGATGGTAGCCGGCGCGCGGCCCTGCAGGGTTTCCTCGTAGAGCTTGGTCCAGCGGTCGTAGTCGGTGATGATCGCAGTCGGATCGATGAAGGTGAGCTTGAAGGGCGCGAGCTGGCTCGCGCGGGCGCGGCTGGACACGAGGTGCCCCAGCTCTTCCATGATCGGCAGCCCATCGCCCAGCATGAATTCGTAGAAGAGGAGCGCCGCGTTCGGATGCGGTGCGCGCCGCGCGATGCCGATACCGTCGGTAGCGGACACGGTCGGCGCGAGCGCGATCCAGTCGACCGGCGCGCCGGAGCGCTTCGCTTGCTCGGGCAGGTAGCTGTAGAGCGCGAGCGCGAACGGCACTTCCCCCGCGGCGATCAGGTTCACGATCTGCGAGTTGCCCATGCGCACCGATATGCCGTTGGTGGCGACCAGCTCGCGGAAAAACCGCAGCCCCTTCTCCTCGCCCATCGCGCGCACCAGCGTCACGAACCATTCCTGCTCCTTGCCCTCGATCGCGAGGCGCCCCTTCCAGCGCGGGTCGAGGAGATCGGCGTAGCTGCGCGGCAGCTCCTCGCGCTTCACCCGCGCGGTGTTGAACCCGTTCACGAAGATGTAGACGCGCGGCCCGGCCCACTCGCGATGCGGCGCGACGGCCTCGGGAATCAGGGTCGCATGCAGCGGGGAATCGACCGGCCGCAGGAGTTTCTCGCGATGCAGCGCCTCCATCGCCACCGACGGGTTGTGCACCACGTCGACCTCGTGTCGCCCGGCGCGCGCCTCCGCGACCACGCGCTGCAGCACTTTCGCCTTGCCGGAACGCCATACGTTCACGCGCACCGCGTAGCGCCGCTCGAACTCGGCCACAAGGCGGCGCAGGTCCTTGTCCACCATCGAGGAATACAACGTGAGCGTGCCTTCGCGCCGCGCCGCTTCCGCGAGCTCGGGTGTGCGCTGCGCCGGCGACTGGGGGGCCGCGTGCAGCGCGACGCATGCCGCGATCGCCGCCAGCACTCGCTTTGCCGCCATCGTGTCCGCCTCAGGCTTTCAGCGCTGCGAGCACCGCGTCCGGCGTGAGCGGAACGCGCCGGATGCGCGCCCCCACCGCGTCGTGCAGCGCATTGGCGATGGCCGCGGCCACCGGGCGCGTCGCAGGCTCCCCCGCGCCGCGCGAGCGGGCTTCGGGGCGGTTACCGACGATCACGATGTCGATCGCGTCGGGGACCTCGGTCATGTCGACGATCGGATAGCCGATCCAGTCGGACGAAAGCACGCGCGTCGCGTCGAAGCGCACCGCCTCGTGCATCGCGCGGCTCATGCCCTGGATCAAGTTCGCCTCGATCGTGCCGCGAAGGCTGAGCGGGTTCACGACGAAACCGCAATCGTGCGCGCAGGTGAAGCGCGTGACGCGGTAGCGCCCGGTTTCGCGATCAACCTCGACATCGGCGACGACCGCGACCGCGGTGCCGTTGCGCGGCGCGTAGGCGATGCCCTGCCCGCGCGCGATGCGCCCGCGCGGCGCGCGCGGCGTGGCATGCGTCTCCCACCCCGCTTTCGCCGCGCACGCCTCGACCACCGCCTTGTCGCGTGCATCGCCCAGGTAGCGCAGGCGGAACCCGACCGGATCCATGCCGGCGGCATACGCGACCTCGTCGGCGAAGGATTCCGAGGCGAAGCAGGTCGACATGCCGTCGGGATCGCGCAGGTGAGCGGTGCGAAGCCCGGTCGCCATCGAGCGGTCCCAGTCGACGATGTGGCTCACGCGCCGCGCGTTGGGAAACGTGTACGACTCCGAAGAGAACTGCGGCCAGTCGGTCGACTTCGCGCGCTGCCCCCCGATCAACTGTCCCACCAGAGCGTCGCCGGCGAAGTCGGTGCTGTTGTTGCGAACGCGGCCCGAGAATCCGCGAGCCTCGTAATCCCAGGCGAAAACCTCGCGCGCGGAATTGATCCCCGCGCGCATGCGGATCGCCACGGGCGGGCCCTTCGGATCCCACGCGGTGGCATCGACACGCATGTACTGCAAGCGCACCGGTCGCCCCACCGCGCGAGCGATGAACGCGGCGTCCATCGCGCAATCGTCAGCGTCGTTCATGCCGTACGAGCCGGGGCCCGGCCGCCACACCACCCGCACCTTCTCCGCGGGGATCTTGAGAAGGTCGCCCACTGCGGCGCGCAGCGGATAGGGCTTCTGGCCCGCGAACCAGACTAACGCGCCGGCGTCGCGCGCGTCGGCCACCGCGCACGCCGGGCCCATCGAGGCATGCGACTGGAACGGATACTCGTAGGAGGCCTCGAGACGCTGCGCGGCGCGCGCGAGCGCGAGATCGACATCACCGCGCACGCCTTGGGAGCGGGTGGTGCGCGGAGCGGCGCTGCGCAGATGCGCGTACAGCTCGTCGTAGCCCCGCCAGAACGCGGGCGCCGGCTGCGACCACTCGACCGGCAATGCGCGCGCGGCGGCGATCGCCTGCTCTTCTCTCTCGCACACGACCGCGAGGAAGTCGCCCTCGTGGACCACGCGCACGAGTCCGGGCAATGTCGCGGCGCCGACTTTCTGCAGGCGCGCCATCGCCTGGGGAGGGCGGATCACGCGTGCGTGCAGCATGCCCGGCACGCGCAAGTCGGTGATGTACGCGTACGCGCCCACGACCTTCGCGGGAATGTCCATGCGCGGCACGGGCTTGCCGACCAGGGTGTACTCGGAAGGCTTCTTGAACACGGGCTTTTCGCCAACCTTCACATCGAAGAGCCGGCCGCCGACAAGCTCGCCATAGCTCGCGCGACGCGACGCGTCGGCAGCCACGAAAACGACGCCATCCTTCACGCTCAGCGCTTCGACGCCGACGCCGAGGCGCTCGGATGCGAGCGCAAGCAGCGCCGCGCGGCCCTGTGCCCCCGCGCGCCGCATCGCTTCGCCGCCGTCGATGATGCCGTTGGAGCTGCCAGTGCCGCGCTGGTTGACCGTGGTCGCGGTATCGCCCATCACGATCGTCACGCGCTCGAGCGGCACGTCGAGTTCCTCGGCCACGATCTGCGCGAAGCGAGTGCGGACGCCGGTGCCAAGTTCGACCTTGCCAGCATAAACCGACACCATCCCCTTCTCGTCAATCGCAAGAAACGTGTCGACCTGATCGAGCGCAACGTCTTTTGGCGCCGGCAGATCCGGTGCGGGAGCCGGCAACCCTTGCGCGGCCGCTTGGCGTCGCGCCGCGCCGATGAATGAAAAGGCAACGACGAGCGCGCCGGTGCCTTTGAGGAGATCGCGGCGGGAGGATGTGAAGGGGACAGTCATCGCGGTTTTCCCCTACGCGGCCGCGCGCTTGACGGCGCGCATGATGGCGGCATGGGTGCCGCAGCGACATAGATTTGGCTGCATATGCTGGCGAATTTCCGCGTCGGTCGGATGCGGATTGACGCGCAACAGCGCCTCCGCTCGCATCACCATGCCGGAAATGCAGTAGCCGCATTGGGCAGCCTGCTCATCGATGAAGGCTTGCTGGAGTTTGTTCGGTTTCCCGCCCTCGAGCAGTCCCTCGGTGGTCGTGATCTTGCGGCTGCCAATCGCGGCAATCGGCAGCAGACATGAAAACATCGCCCGCCCGTCGACATGAACGGTGCAGGCGCCGCATTGACCCAGACCGCAGCCG
>JBDTXQ010000149.1:0-6580 GCA_040006115.1 Usitatibacter sp. | reverse complement strand
GAAGTCGGCAACATGAACGAGTTCGTGCGCGACTTCGACGTGAAGGAGGTCGTGAAGCTCGAGCAGAACTACCGCTCCCAGGGCCACATCCTCGACGCCGCCAACGCAATCATCCAGCGCAACAAGGCGCGCCTGGGCAAGAACCTCTGGACCGCGGAGGGCAAGGGCGAGCAGCTGCGTGTGTACGCCGCCGCCAACGACGAGGAGGAAGCGCGCTTCGTCGTGGACGAGGCGAAGGCGCTGCACCGCGAGGGCATGGCCCTCTCGGAGATGGCGCTCCTCTATCGATCGAACGCGCAGTCGCGCATCCTCGAGCACTCGCTCTTTCGCGCGGGCATCGCGTACAAGGTCTACGGGGGCCTGCGCTTCTTCGAGCGCCTCGAGGTGAAGCACGCGATGGCTTACCTGCGCCTCGCGGGCAATCCCGACGACGACACCGCGTTCTCCCGCGTCGTGAACTTCCCGCCGCGCGGAATCGGCGCGCGCTCCGTGGAGCAGCTGCAGGAAGCGTCCGAGCGCGGCATGGGCAGCCTCATGCACGTCGCGCGCTCGGGGATCGTCGCCGGCCGAAGCGGCGCGGCGATCGCGCAGTTCATCGCGGTGATCGACGCGCTCAACAAGGCCGCGGAGAGGCTCGCGCTCCCCGAGCTCATCGAGGAGGTGCTCGACAAGAGCCGCCTCAAGGATCACTACGCCGCGGAGAAGGACGGGCAGGACCGCCTCGAGAACCTCCACGAGCTGATCAACGCCGCGGCGCTCTTCGCCGAGGATTTCGAGCACGGCGTCGAGCCCGCCGGCGAATCCCAGGAGGATGTGGTGGCGCTCGCCGGAACGCCCGAGCAGCAGGTCCTCGCGGGGTTCCTGTCCCACGCGAGCCTCGAGGCGGGCGAGCGCGAAGCGTCCGCGGGCCAGGACGCGCTGCAGCTCATGACCGTGCACTCGGCGAAGGGCCTCGAGTTCTCCGCAGTGTTCCTGTCGGGATTGGAGGAAGGGCTCTTTCCGCACGAGAACAGCATGCTCGAGGACGGCGGCATCGAGGAGGAGCGCCGACTCATGTACGTGGCGATCACGCGCGCGCGCCGCAGGCTCTATCTCTCCTACGCGGGCAGCCGAATGCTGCACGGCCAGCCGCGCTACGGCATCGTCTCGCGCTTCGTCGAGGAAGTGCCGCCGGAGCTCTGCAAGTGGATCGTGCTTCCGCAGAAGCAGTACGAAAGCCGCTGGGGCAATCGCGGCGGCGCCGGCGCGGGCTCGTGGGGCTCGGGCGGCGGGCGCGCGCCGCAGGCCGACCGCAACATGTACAAGAGCACCCAGCGCGCCAACTTCGAGATGCAGCGACCCGACGAGCATCCCTTCGCGATCGGCCAGAACGTGCGCCACGCCAAGTTCGGCGACGGCGTCGTCATCGACTTCGAGGGCCGCGGCCTCGATGCGCGGGTGCAGGTGCGCTTCGGCTCCGAAGGCACCAAGTGGCTCGCGCTGCAGTACGCCAAGCTCACCGCTTTCTAGGCGCAGGTTTACTTCCGGCCAGTCGTGGCGGAAGATGCCCCGGTTCACTTTCCGGGGAGGTCCTATGGACAGCGCGCAATTGCCCGGGGAAATATCGCGATCCCTGGACTCATTCGTAGCCGAGGCGAGCGCCGCCCTCGGCGACGATCTCGCCTCGCTGGTGCTGTTCGGCTCGGCCGCCGAAGGCCGGCTGCGAGCGACTTCGGACGTGAACGTGATGCTGGTGCTGAAGGCCTTCACGCCAGAGCGCATCGACAAGCTGCGCGAACCCCTGCGCCTCGCGCATGCCACGATCCGCCTCGAGGCGATGCTGATCATCGAAGACGAGATCGCCGAGGCGGCCGAAGCCTTCGCAGTGAAATTCGCCGACATCGCGGGGCGCCATCGCGTGCTCGCCGGGCGCGACGTGCTCTCGGCGCTGCGGCCTTCGCGCGAGGCGATGCGTGCGCGCGTCGGGCAGGTCCTGCTCAATTTCGTCCTGCGGATGCGCGAGCGATACGCGCTCGTGAGCCTTCGCGAGGAGCAGCTCGCCGCCCTCGTCGCCGATTGCGCGGCACCGCTGCGCTCCGCGGCCGAGATCATCCTGCAGCTCGAGGGCCGGCCCGCGGCATCCCCGAAGCACGCGCTCGAGATCGTCGCGACCGAGCTCGATCCGGTCGCGTGGCGCGAGTCGCTGGAGCAAATGTCGAGGGCGCGCGAGACGGGAGCGCTGCCCCCGGGAGCGGGAGCCCAGGCCGCGCTGAAGCTCATCGATCTCGGCCGGGCGCTGCGCCGCAGGGCGGCGGCCGTCCCCGCGTAAATGAACCCTTTCGCCTGGGACGGGCCGCTTTTCCTGGTCTTCTACGCGGCGCTCGCGCTCGCGATCGTCGCCTATTTCTGGGTGCGCACGCGCGGGGGCGGCGCAGAGCCGGGCGTGAGGCTTTCTGAAATGACCGCGGACCCCTATCGGATCGCGTGTCTGAGAAACGGGGACGGCGAGGCGATCAGGATCGCGATCTTCAACCTTCTCGACCGGGGCCTGCTCGACTTCGACGGGACGATGCTCACCGTCACCCGCGAAGACTCCGCCGGCCTGGTGAGGCGTGCGCTCGACGCAGCGATCCTCGCGGCATGCCGTTTGCCCAGGAGTCGCGACGAGCTGATGGCGCAGCCGCAGGTGCGCGCCGCCGCGCGCGCATACCCGCGCGAGCTCATCGCGAAGGGGCTGTTCGCGCACGAAGGCGAGGAGCGCGCCCGCGCGCGGCTCCTCTTTACGGCGTGGGCGGTGCTGGGCGTCGTGGCGGGCGTGAAGATCGCCGTGGCGCTGTCACGCGCGCAAACGAGAATCGGCCTCCTGGTCGTGCTCCTCGCCGTCGCCGTGTTCCTCGTCTACAAGGTTCTCGCGCACCCGATCACGCCGCAAGGCGCGCAGGTGATGCGGGACTTGCGCTCTCTTGCGAAGCGGCTGAGGGATCGAGTGAAGACGCTGGCCTCTGGCGGCAAGACGAACGACGCCACGCTTGCCGCGGCCGTCTACGGGCTGGATATCCTGCCGTATTCCGAATTTCCGTTCCTCGCGGGTCTTTTCCCGAGGCGCACGCGCAACAGCGAGGGCGACAGCAATTTCAGCGTCGAGATCACCGGCTGCGGCTCGAGCGGCGACTCTTCCGGCTGCAGCAGCGGTTGCGGCGGCGGCTGCGGCGGATGCGGGAGCGATTGATGAGCGACCGCGTGGGACTGGGCTGGCGCGGCGAGCTCTCGGCGTCGATCCTCGATCGGCTCGACGCGATCGACGTGCTGGAGGTGATTGCGGAGGACTGGCTGCACACGCCTCGCGCGGAACAACGTGCGCTGCGCTCGCTGGCGGCAGAGCGCCCCGTGATCCTGCACGGCGTCGCGCTGGGCCTTGCTTCGAGCCTGCCCGCGGAGGGGCGCCGCCTCGACCGCATGGCGCGCTTGGTGAACCTCGTCCGGCCGCTCGCCTGGTCCGAGCATCTCGCTTTCGTGCGTGCGGGTGGAGTCGAGATAGGGCATCTCGCCGCACCCCCGCGTACCTGGGCGACGATCGACGGCGCCGTCGCCAACCTGCGCCGTGCCGCCGCGGTGGTGGGCGGCCTTCCCGCGATGGAGAACATCGCCACGTTGATCGATCCACCGGCGAGCTCGATGGGCGAAGGCGAATGGACCTGCGCGATCGTGCGCGCGTCCGATTCTCCGATGCTTCTCGATCTGCACAACCTGTACGCCAACGCGCTCAACTTCGACGTGGATCCTCAAGGGCTTCTCTGCGCGATGCCGCTCGAGAAGGTGTCCATGGTCCACCTCTCCGGAGGGCGCTGGCTGTATCCTCGCGACGCCGGTCCGCGGCTCCTCGACGACCATCTTCACGACGTCCCCGATCCGGTGTTCGGGCTGCTCGAGGCGCTCGCGGCGAAGGCGCCGCAGCCGCTCACGGTCATCATCGAGCGCGACGGCGACTATCCGGAATTCGCCGTGATCGTGCGGCAGCTGGAGCGAGCGCGCGAAGCGCTGACCGCGGGCAGATCGCGGTCCTCGCCAGCCGCGAGGCAGGCCGCTTGAGCGCGCAATCGGTAGAAGGGTTCCTTGCGCGTCTATACATCGACCGCGCGCTGCGCGACCGGTTTTTCGACGATCCGGTAGCCGTAGCGACGCAGGCCGGCCTCGATCGCGGCGAAGCCGAGGCGGTCGCGAACCTGGACCGCGTCGGGCTGGAGCTGGCGGCGGACAGCTACGAGCGCAAGCGCAGCGCTCATCAGCGCCCCCGCCCCGCCTGGGTCCGCCTGCTGCACAGGCTCACGAGCACATAACCGGGGAGAGACCTCAGTTATCGGCAGGTGATAACCGAGGTCTGTCCCCGGTTTCGAAAACCTCGCGGTAGCCGAAATAGGTGCTGATCACCATCATCGGGACCACCACGAGCAGACCCAGCCCCCAGGGCACGAGCGCCGCGAGGAAGAGCGCGAGCAGCAGCGCCCCGTAGACGATCATCGCGCCCAGGTTGGAGATGGCGGCGAAGACGCTCCAGCGGATCGCCTGCGCCGTGGTCATGCCGTGGAAGGCCACGAGCGGCGGCGCGAACCAGAGCGCGCCCTTCACCACCACGGTCATGAGGAACCCCGCGGAGAGGATCCACTCCTTGCCCTGCAGCGCTTCGACGTATTCCGCGAGGGTGAAGCTGCGCTCGCCGGTAGCCGCCATCGGCAGCCCCATGAGCGCCATCAGCGCGAAGATCGTGATCTCCGCGAGGAGCAGGAGCGCGCCGAGGTTCACCAGCGGGCGCAGGTTGCGCTTGAACCCCGAGAAGAGGTCCGCCATCGCGAGCCGCTCGCCGGCCGCCTGGCGGTAGGCGGCGATCGCGAAGCTCGCGAAGAACACCGGCTGCAGGAAGTTGGCGATCACGCCGCCGATGAACGGCACGAGGATCAGACCGAAGGTGATCGCGATCCAGCCCGCGCAAAGGCCGATCCACGTGGCGGGCGCGCGACGGAAGAGCCCGAACGCCTCGCCCAGCCACGCGGCGCCGCGGGAGGCCTTGAGCTCGCCCACCTTGATGGTCGCGTCCATGCGCTACTCGAGCGTTTCCGCGAGCTCGCGCGCGTGGGCGATGTGGTGCTCGAGGAGGCGGCGCGAGAACCCGTGGTCCTTCGGAATCGTCATGTGCGAGTCGCGCGGGAAGTAGTTGTAGCCCAGGCGCCCCAGCCAAGTGCGCAGCGCCGCGCGCCGCAGCATCACCGGCCAGAGCGAGCGCTCGAAGCCCTCCAGGGGACGCAGCGTCTCGTAGCCCTTCACGAACGCGTGCGCGCGCGCATGGTCGAGGGTCGCGTCGGTGTCGACGCACCAGTCGTTCACCGCGATCGCCACGTCGTAGAGAAGCGCGTCGTCGCAGGCGAAGTAGAAATCGATCACGCCGCCCTGGCCCTGGTCGTCCCAGAGCACGTTGTCGTGGAAGAAGTCGCCGTGGATGATGCCCTGGGGCAGCACGGAATCGTCGTGGATCGACTGGTAGCGGTTCTCCGCGGAGATGAGGTCGTTCTCGGGCCGGGAGAGCTTCGGCTTCACCGCCTCGGCGAAGCTTCGACGCCACAGGGCGCCGCGCCAGTTGTCGAGCGACGCATCGTAATCCACCGCCGCCACGTGGACCGCGGCGAGGATCGCGCCCGCCCGCTCGCAGGTGCGCGCGTCGGGCCGCGTCTCGGGTGCGCCGGGAAGGCGCGTCACGATGATCGCGGGCTTGCCGTTCACCTCCGCGATCATGCTTTCGTCATCCATGCGCATCGGCGCCGGGCACGCCACCTCGCGGTGAGCGAGGTGGTCCATGAGTCCCACGTAGAAGGGCAGGTCCGCCCGCGGGATGTGCTCGAACAGCGTGAGCACGTATTCGCCCGTCGTCGTGGTGAGGAAATAGTTGGTGTTCTCGACGCCCTGCGCGATGCCCTCGAGCTTCTCGACCTCGCCCAGGGTGTAGCGCTCGAGAAGCGCGCTCGCCTCGGCGCTCGAAACCGGCGTGAAAACCGACATGCCTACCGCTTTCTTTTCGTTGTGCCGCGGTTCGCCTGCAACCGGATCAGAATTCCAGCAGCACCCACTGCGGCACCCGCACGCCGCTGTCGAGCGGATTGTCGTGCCGCGTCAGGGTGCCGTCGCCCTGGTGGTCGATGAGGATGTAGGGCCTGCCATTCTTCGGCGTGACTCGTTGCATGAAGAGCTTGCCCTTCACGCGGTATTCCTGGATCTGCTGCTCGCCTTCGGTGCGCGTGCTCGACTGCTGCTCGAGGGCGGGATCGACCTGCAACATCGGCGGCGGCGGCACCTCTTCGAGGGGCAGCGTGCCGGGCGGACGCGCGCGCGCGCCCGATTGGGCGGCCGCCGACAGGGAAACGGCAAGAAGGGTTGCTGCAAGGATGACTCTCATCTGAGCCTCGATTTCAGTCGCGAAGTGTAGCAGTTAGAGCGCGAGCTCCGCCTCGCGTTCCGCCGGGGAGGGCTCGAATCCGCGCGAATGATAGTGGTCGAAGATCGCGTCCACCACCGCCTGCGGGTCGTCGATCACCTGCATGAGGTCCGGATCGTC
>JBDTXQ010000148.1:0-6587 GCA_040006115.1 Usitatibacter sp. | reverse complement strand
CCTCGCTGGTGACCACCTATCGCGGCACCTTCAACGACCAGATCCAGAAGGGCGGCATCGACGGCCTCGTTAAGACGCTCCAGGACCGCAACCGCGCTCCGGAGACGCCGAAGAAGTGAGCGCCGCCGCGGCCGGGGAGGTGCTCGCCCTCACGGGCGAGCTTTCCTTCGAGACCATTCCCCAGGTCCTCGAGGAAAGCGCGACGTACGCCTCGCGCGCCGACCTGCCGCAGCGCCTCACCATCGATTTCGCCGGCATCACCGGCGTGGACTCCTCTGCGGTCGCGTTGCTGCTCGACTGGCGTCGCATGGCCGCGCAGCGCGGCAAGACGCTTGTCTTCGTGAACCTTCCCGCCAACCTGCTCGCGTTGGCCGACCTCTACGGGGTGGCCGAGCTCATCCAGCCCCACCAGGCGTGACCGGGCCGGCGGTCCAGGCGCGCGGCGTGCACAAGCGCTTCGGCGCGGTGCGCGCGCTCGCCGGCGTCTCGCTCGAAGTGCAGCGCGGCGAGTTCTTCGGGCTCCTCGGCCCCAACGGCGCCGGCAAGACCACGCTCATCTCGGCCCTCGGCGGCCTCGCGACGCCCGACGAGGGCACGCTCGCGGTGATGGGGCACGACGTCGCGCGTGACTTCCGCGAGGCGCGCCGCGCGGTGGGCATCGTACCGCAGGAGATCGTGTTCGACCCGTTCTTCACGGTGCGCGAGACGCTCGAGATCCAGTCGGGCTACTTCGGCCTGCGCAAGAACGGTGCCTGGATCGACGAGCTCCTCGAGAGCCTCGCGCTGCAGTCCAAGGCGCATGCCAACATGAGGAGCCTTTCGGGCGGAATGAAGCGCCGCGTGATGGTCGCCCAGGCGCTCGTGCACCGTCCCCCGGTGATCGTGCTGGACGAGCCCACCGCGGGCGTCGACGTGGAGCTGCGCCAGACGCTCTGGGCTTTCATCCGCGGGCTGAACGCCGCCGGCCACACCATCCTGCTCACCACCCACTACCTCGAGGAGGCGCAGCAGCTCTGCTCGCGCATCGCGATGATGCGCGACGGGCGCATCGTGGCGCTCGATTCCACCGCGACGCTGCTCGCGGAATTCTCCGAGCGCGTGCTGCGCGTGAAGCTCGACAACTGCGAGTTGCCGCCGGCCCTCGCCGCGGGGGCCACGCGCGAGGCCGCCGGCTGGTGGCGCATCCCCCTCGCCGACCTTGCCCACGTGGAGGACGCGCTCGCAGAGCTGCGCCGCGCAGGCGCCACCGTGGCGAGCCTGGAAGTGGCCGAGCCGGAGCTGGAGGAGGTCTTCGTGAGGATCATGCGCCGCGACGAGGCGCGCTGCGCGCCATGACCGGCTTCCCCACGCTTCTCTACAAGGAGGTCCTGCGCTTCTGGAAGGTGGGCTTCCAGACGGTCGCGGCCCCGGTGTTGACGACGCTCCTCTACCTCGTGGTGTTCGCACATGCGCTCGCCGCGCACGTGCAGGCCTTCCCCGGCGTGACCTATGTGCAGTTCCTCCTTCCGGGCCTCGCCATGATGGCGATGCTGCAGAACTCCTTCGCCAACAGCTCGTCGTCCCTCATCCAGTCGAAGATCACCGGCAACATCGTGTTCATCCTGCTGCCGCCGCTCTCCGCGGGCGAGATCTTCGCGGCGTACCTCCTCGCCTCGGTGGCCCGTGGGCTCATGGTCGGGATCGGAGTCTTCGCCGCGACGCTCTGGATGATCCCGCTGCCGATCGCGCACCCGCTTTGGGTTGTCGCCTTCGCGCTGGTGGGCTGCGCGATGCTGGGCGCGATGGGAATCATCGCCGGGGTGTGGTCCGAGAAGTTCGACCAGCTCGCGGCCTTCCAGAACTTCCTGGTGATGCCGCTCACCTTCCTCGCCGGCGTGTTCTACTCGATGCATACCCTCCCCGACTTCTGGCAGGCGGTGTCGAAGCTGAACCCGTTCTTCTACGCGATCGACGGGTTTCGCTATGGCTTCTTCGGACAGTCGGACGTGTCGCCCTGGGTGAGCCTCGCCGTTGCGAGCGCCGCCTTCGGTGCCCTATCATGGGCGACCTTGCACCTGCTGCGCCGCGGCTACAAGCTGCGCCACTAGCCGGCGAAATCCATCATGGTCGAACCAAGCTCCATCGAAGATTCCATCCGCGCGGGACTCGCGTGCACCCACCTCGAGGTGCAGGGCGACGGCGCGCATTTCGACGCGGTGATCGTGAGCCCGGCGTTCGCTGGGCTTTCGCGCGTGCGCCAGCACCAGCTCGTCTACGCCGTGCTCGGCGATCGCATGCGCGAGGAAATCCACGCCCTCTCGATGAAGACCTTCTCCCCCGACGAATGGGCGGCTCGCTAGGGACATGACCCGGGCCTCGCGCCCGCATCCGGGAAATCCATGCACAAACTATCCATTCAGGGCGGCGTGCCGCTTTCAGGCGAGGTGCGCGTCGCCGGCGCGAAGAACGCGGCGCTGCCGATCCTCGCGGCCGCGCTCCTCACCGCGGCGCCGGTGAAGATCGCCAACCTCCCGCAGCTGAACGACGTGCGCACCATGATCCGGCTCCTCGAGCGCATGGGCGTGAAGGCGAAGGCGGGCGAGCACGAGGTCGAGCTCGAGGCCGGCGCCATCGGCGAGCCCTTCGCGCCCTACGACCTGGTGAAGACGATGCGTGCTTCCATCCTCGTGCTGGGCCCGCTCACCGCGCGCTTCGGCGAGGCCAGGGTGTCGCTGCCCGGTGGCTGCGCCATCGGCGAGCGTCCCGTGGACCTTCACATCAAGGGGCTCACCGCGATGGGCGCGGAGATCGCCATCGAGGCGGGCAACATCCATGCGACCGCGGGGCGCCTGAAGGGCGCGCGCATCTTCATGGAGACGGTGACGGTGACCGGCACCGAGAACCTGATGATGGCGGCATGCCTCGCGGATGGCGAGACCGTCCTCGAGAACGCCGCTCGCGAGCCGGAGGTGGTCGACCTGGCGCGCTTCCTCATCGCGATGGGCGCGCGCATCTCGGGCCACGGCACCGACGTGATCTCGATCCATGGCGTGGAGAGCCTGCACGGGGCCGAGCACTCGGTGATGCCCGATCGAATCGAGGCGGGCACGTTCCTGGTCGCCGCTGCCGCGACGCGCGGCAGCATCACGCTCACCGACGCGCCGGTGTCGAGCCTGGACCCGGTGATCCAGAAGCTGCGCGAGGCCGGGGCGGGCATCGCCGTGGGCGAGACCACGGTGAGGATCGCCATGCGCGGGCGGCCCAAGGCGGTGAGCCTGCGCACCGCGCCCCATCCCGGGTTTCCCACCGACATGCAGGCGCAGTTCATCGCGATGGACAGCGTCGCCGAGGGCACGGCGCGCGTGATCGAGACCATCTTCGAGAACCGCTTCATGCACGTGCAGGAATTGCGCCGCCTCGGAGCCAACATCGACATCGAGGGCAACACGGCGATCACCTACGGCGTCGACACCTTGACCGGGGCCACCGTCATGGCCACGGACCTGCGCGCCTCGGCGAGCCTGGTGATCGCGGGCCTGGTGGCCGAAGGCGAGACCCTCATCGATCGCATCTACCACCTCGACCGCGGCTACGAGCGGCTCGAGGCGCGCCTCGCCGCCCTCGGCGCGCGCATCGCGCGCGTCGCCTAGCCGTGATCACGCTGGCGCTCGCCAAGGGCCGCATCTTCGAGGAGACGGCGCCCCTCCTCGCGGCGGCGGGCATCCGCCCCGCGGAGGATCCCGAGTCTTCGAGGAAGCTGATCCTCGCCACGCAGCGCGCGGACCTGCGCCTGGTCCTGGTGCGCGCCGCCGACGTGCCGACGTACGTGCAATACGGCGCGGCGGATCTCGGCGTCGCGGGCCGCGACATCCTTGCCGAGCACGGCGGCCAGGGGCTCTACCAGCCCCTCGACCTGGGCATCGCGAAATGCAGGATGGTGGTCGCGGTGCCGGAAGGATTCGATTACGCGGCCGCGGTTAAGCAGGGCGCGCGCCTGCGCGTCGCGACCAAGTACATCGGCACCGCGCGCGAGCATTTCGCGGCGAAGGGCGTGCACGTCGATCTCATCAAGCTCTACGGCTCCATGGAGCTGGCGCCTCTGGTGGGCCTGGCCGACGCGATCGTGGACCTGGTCGATACCGGCAACACGCTCAGGGCGAACCGGCTGCGCGTGGTGGAGGAGATCATGCCGGTGTCCTCGCGCCTCATCGTGAATCCCGCGTCGATGAAGCTGAAGCGCGAGGCGATCGCGCCCCTGATCGAGGCGTTCGCGAAGGCATGCCGTGGCTGAGATCCGCCGCCTCGATTCCTCCGCGCCGGGCTTCGAGGGCGAGCTCGAGCGCCTCCTCGCCTTCGAGAGCGCGCAGGACGAGGGCGTCGAGCGCGCGACCACCGACATCCTCGCCGCGGTGCGTGCGCGCGGCGACGCGGCGCTCATCGAATACACGGCGCGCTTCGATCGTTGGACGCCCGCTTCGCCCGCGGCCCTGGTGGTGCCGCTCGAGGAGGCACGCGCGGCGCTCAAGGCCTTGGCGCCGGTGCAGCGCGAGGCGCTCGAATTCGCCGCGGGGCGCATCCGCGTCTTCCACGAGCGCCAGCAGCAGGAGTCGTGGCGCATCGACGCCGGCGACGGCACCGTGCTCGGCCAGCAGGTGACGCCGATCGACCGGGCGGGGCTCTACGTTCCCGGCGGCAAGGCCGCGTACCCGTCCTCGGTGCTGATGAGCGCGGTCGCCGCGAAAGTGGCGGGAGTGCGCGAGCTCATCATGGTGACGCCCACGCCGGACGGCGTGTTGAACGCCCCGGTGCTCGCCGCCGCCGCGCTCGCCGGCGTGGATCGCATCGTGCGCGTGGGCGGCGCGCAGGCGATCGCGGCGCTCGCCTTCGGCACGCCCACCGTTGCCGCGGTCGACAAGATCGTGGGCCCCGGGAATGCCTATGTCGCCGCGGCGAAGCGGCGCGTCTTCGGGCGCGTCGGCATCGACATGGTGGCGGGCCCGTCGGAAGTGCTGGTGATCGCCGATGCGAGCGCGCACGCCGACTGGGTCGCGATGGATCTCTTCTCGCAGGCCGAGCACGACGAGATCGCGCAGGCGATCCTGATCACGCCCGACGCGGCGCTCCTCGAGCGCGTGGCCGAGTCGATGCGCCGCCAGATGCAGGCGATGCCGCGGCGCCGAATCATCGAGGCCTCGCTCGCCGCGCGCGGAGCATTGATTCGAGTGCGCGACCTGGATGAAGCGTGCGAGCTCGCCAACCGCATCGCGCCCGAGCACCTCGAGCTCGCCGTCGCCGATCCCGAGCGGCTCCTCGCGAAGATTCGCCACGCGGGCGCGATCTTCCTCGGGCATCACGCGTCGGAATCGCTGGGCGACTATTGCGCGGGGCCCAATCACGTGCTGCCCACATCGCGCACCGCGCGCTTCTCCTCGCCCCTCGGCGTCTACGATTTCCAGAAGCGTTCGAGCGTGATCGGGATCTCCCCTGCGGCCGCGCGCGTCCTCGGCAAGGCGGCGGCCACGCTAGCGCGCGCCGAAGGCCTCGAAGCGCACGCACGCAGCGCCGAGTTGCGCATGCAGCCCCCGGGGAAAAGCGGCGCGTGAAGACTCCCGCGAGCCTGGTGCGCGACGAGATCCGCGCGCTCGAGGCATACCACGTGGCGCCGGCGCACGGGATGGTGAAGCTGGACGCGATGGAGAATCCGTATCGCCTGCCGCCGGAGGTCGTCGACGCGCTCGCGCATCGGCTCGCGCAGGTGCCGGTGAATCGCTATCCCGACCCCACCGCCCCTGGGCTGAAGGCGAAGCTGCGCGAGGCGATGGGCATCGCGGATGGCCTCGAGGTGATGCTCGGCAACGGCTCCGACGAGATCCTGCAGATCGTGACGCTCGCGCTCGCGAAGCCCGGCGCCGTGGTGCTCGCGCTCGAGCCCTCGTTCGTCGTCTATCGCATGGCGGCGATCGCGGCCGGGATGCGCTACGTGGGCGTTCCCCTCGAGCGCGATTTCTCGCTCGACGAGACGGCGCTCATGGAGGCGATCGGGCGTGAGCGCCCTGCGCTCACCTGGATCGCATATCCCAACAACCCCACGGGGAACCTCTTTCCGCGCGAGGCGATCCTGCGGATCGTCGCGGCGTCGCCGGGCCTGGTTGCCGTGGACGAGGCGTACTACGCGTTCTCGGGCGGCGCGTCGATGCTCTCCGAGGTGGGCAAGCATCCCAACCTCATCGTCGTGCGCACGGTCTCCAAGCTGGGGCTCGCGGGGGTTCGCATCGGGCTCGCGGTGGGATCGCGCGACTGGCTGCACGAATTCGAGAAGCTGCGCATGCCGTACAACGTGGGCTCGCTCAACGCCGCCGCGGCCGAATTCCTCCTGGGCGAGCGCGCCGTGCTCGGGCGCCAGACCGGGGCGATCGTGGCCGAGCGCGCGCGCCTCGAAGCAGACCTCGACGCTCTCGCCCGCGTCGAGCGATTCCCCTCGGCCGCCAACTTCATCCTGGTGCGCGTCCCCGACGCGCCGCGCGCCTTCGAGACCCTGCGGCAGCGTGGTATATTGGTGCGCATACTCCACGGCTCGCATCCACTGCTCGCCCACTGCTTGAGGCTCA
>JBDTXQ010000147.1:0-6604 GCA_040006115.1 Usitatibacter sp. | reverse complement strand
GAGATGATGTACTTGAGGGCCGCGTCGACGCTCATGTCGAGCTCGATGGTCTCGGTGCGCGGCACGATGAGGAAGAAGCCCGAGGTGATGTTGGGCGTGGTGGGCACGAAGACCGAGATGCGGTCTTTGCCCAGACGGGCGGCGACCTCATGCTGGGGCGTGCCGGTGACGAGGGCCACGGTCCACGCGTCCGCGTGCGGGTAGCGCACCAGCACCGCGCGGCGGAACGCCTTGCCCTCCGGCGAGAAGAGCGTGTCGCTGATCTGCTTCACGCCGCCATAGATGGAGCGCACGATGGGGATGCGCGAAAGCGCGAAGTCGCCCAGCTTCAGCACCTTGCGGCCGAAGAAATTCGCGGCGAGCGCCCCGGTGACGAGCACGATCGCGAGGGTGAGGATGATGCCCAGCCCCGGCACATGGAAGCCGAACAGCTTGTCGCTGTGAAGGCTCGCCGGCACCAGCAGCAGCGACTGGTCCATGATGTCGACCAGCAGCTTCAGCACCCACAGCGTGATGCCGAGGGGAATCCAGACGAGGAGTCCGGCGACGAAATAGCGCCGCAGCGTCCCCATTACTTGGAGGACGGGACCGCGGGCGGCGCGGCGGAGGAAGCGCTGTCGCCCGACGGCTTGGATTCGGTGGCGGGCTTCGAATCGCCCGCGGGCTTCGCGTCGCCGGCGGGCTTCGCGCTCTCCGTCGTCTTGCTCTCACTCGCGCTCGCGGCGGGCTTCGAGCCGCTATTCTTGAAGTCGGTCGTGTATCAGCCGCTGTTTTTCAGCTGGAAGCCCGTGGCCGTGACCATCTTCTCGAAGGCGGGCTTGCCGCACTTCGTGCACACCGTCATCGGCGCATCGCTCACCTTCTGCAGGAATTCCTGCTGGTGCCCGCAGGCGGCGCAGCGATACTCGTAGATGGGCATGCAAGGCTTTCCGAAATCAGCAAAATCGCATTTTAACACAAGCACTTGGGCGAATTGTGCAGTGCGCCATCACGGGCTGCCGCGACGCTCCAGAAAGCGGCGCCGGCGATCCGCGAACCACCCGCCACCGGCGAGCGCGCAGGCCATCGTCCAGAACACCGGCAACATCCCCGCGGCCGCGCCCACGCCGCCGAACATGAGCGGCAGGAACGTGTGGCTCGCGTTCAGCACCACGGTGCGCACGCCCACCGCTTCGCCCGCGCGACCGGCGGGCGCCGTCGCGTAGATGAGCGACATGATCGAGGGCTGGGTCGCGCCGAGGCCCAGGCCCAGCAGGAAGGCGATGGACGCGAGCAAGTGCACTTCACGCACCAGCGGGAAGATGCCGTAGGCGACACACGCGATGCAGAAGGTCACCGTGATCATCCGCCACTCGCGCATGCGCCGCGACAGCCACGGCAGCGCGAGGCGCACGATGAAAGTCGCGGCGGCGAATGCGCCGAGGATGAGGCCGATCGTCGACGCGTTCAGCCCGATCGACGTCCCGTAGATCGGCATCACGAATACAAACAGGTCCCATGCGCTCGCGAGAAGGCCGGAAATGAAGAACACGCGGCGCAGGTCGGGATTGCGCAGGAGCTCCCAGGCGCTGCGGCTCTCGTCGTGGCGTTGCGCGGCCGGCGTGTGCGCGAGGCCGTGGCGGCGCAGGAAGATCACCACGAAGGACGCGACCGCGAGCGAGGCGAGGATGCAGAAGGTCGCGCGGTAGCCGAACGTGTCGATGGAAAATCCCGCCATCGTGGGACCGATGAAGTTGGAGGTCGAGAAGCCGAGCGCGAGCCAGCCGAAGTTGTCCTTGCGCGCGTCCTGGCTGCTCATCTCGCCGACGGCGTGCTGCACGCCGATGTGGAACAGCATGAAGCTCGTGCCCACGCCGGCCGCGGCAAAATAGAGCGCCTCGATCGCCGGGAAGATCGCCGGCAGCGACACGGCGGCGGCGAGCGAGGCCACCGCGGCGAGGATCGGCAGCCGCACGCCGATGCGGTCCACCATGCGCCCGGCCGGGACGCCGAGCAGCATCGGCAGCGCGGCGAAGAGCGACATCATCACGCCGACCCCGAGCGGCGAGGCGCCCATCGAGAGCGCGCTGAGCGAGATCGTGAGCCGGCTGCCGTTGAATGCCGCGTGGGCGAGGATGGTGCAGAAGACGATCAGGGCCAGCGGCATCGCGGCGTTCGCGCTTCGAAAAAGAACGGCCGCCCGAGCGGCGGCCTTGAACTCATTTTACCGCAGTCGCGATTTCGCCTCGGGGCCGGGGAAGGGTTCGGGGCTGGCGCCACGAAGGCGCGGCGCGATCCCAGTGTCGTGAAATTCCCGCAGCCTCGATCGGCGAATGCGTCAGGGTCGGCGGCTTTCGAGAGCGGCGATGCGCTGCTCGATCGGCGGGTGGCTCGCGAAAAGGCCCAGGAACTTGGCGTGGCCTTCGGCGATGCCGGAAGCCTGGAAGGACTGCGGCAGGTCGCCCGCCTCGAGCTCGCCCAGGCGGCGCAGGGCCGAGACCATGGGACGCGGCGAGCCGAGGAGCCCGGCCGAGCCCGCGTCCGCGCGGAACTCACGCTGGCGGGAGAACCAGGCGACGATCAGCGAGGCGAGGATGCCGAACAGGATCTCGCAGACGAACACCGTGAGGTAATACCCCATGCCGGCGCCGCGCTCCGTCCTGAATACCGCGCGGTCGACGAGGTAGCCCACCACGCGCGCGAGGAACACGACGAACGTGTTCACCACGCCCTGGATCAACGTGAGCGTCACCATGTCGCCGTTGGCGACGTGCGCCATCTCGTGGCCGAGCACCGCTTCGACCTCGTCGCGCGTCATCGACTCGAGCAACCCGGTCGACACGGCGACCAGCGACGAGTTGCGGAACGCGCCGGTCGCGAAGGCGTTCGGCGCGCCCTCGTACACGGCGACTTCCGGCATGCCCACGCCCGCCTTGTCGGCGAGGCGCTTCAGCGTGTCCACCAGCCATTGCTCGTCGGGCGTCGCCGGCGTCTCGATCACGTGTGCGCCGACCGACCACTTGGCCATCGGCTTGGAGATGAGCAGCGAGAAGAACGAGCCGGCGAATCCCACCACCGCCGAGAACACGAGCAGCATGCCCATGTTCAGGCCGTTGGCCGTGAGGAAACGGTCGACGCCCAGGATCGACAGCGTGACCGACAGCACCAGCATCACGGCGATGTTTGTCACGAGGAAGAGCACGATGCGTTTCATCGCTCTCGCCTAGAAAGGGATGTCGTCTTCGAAATCGTCGAACTTGCCGCCCGCGGCCTTCGCGGCGGCGGGCTTGGCCGCGCCCGCGCCCCTTGCCGAAGCGCCGCCCTCGCGATCCGAAGGCGCCTCGCGATCCGCGCCTCCCGCGCCCTGGCGCGAACCGAGCATCTGCATGCGATCGGCGACGATCTCGGTGGTGTACTTGTCGACGCCCTCCTTGTCCTGCCACTTGCGAGTCTGCAGGCGTCCCTCGACGTAGACCTGGCTGCCCTTCTTGAGATACTCCCCCGCAATCTCGGCGAGCTTGCCGAAAAATGCCACGCGGTGCCACTCCGTCTTCTCCTGCTTCTCGCCGTTCTTGTCCTTCCAGACGTCGGTGGTGGCGACCGAGATGTTGGTGATCGCGCCGCCGTCGGGCATGTAGCGCGTCTCGGGATCGCGCCCGAGGTTGCCGATGATGATGACCTTGTTGACCGATGCCATGTGGGGTTTCCTTTCCTTCCTTAAGTGCGCGAAGCCGGCGTTGCCGCCGGCACGAAATCGCCCATGTTCCACGCGACGGCGAGCCACGACAGAGTGACCGCGAGGCAGGTCGCGAGCACGGCAGCGAAGCCCACGTGCTGCGCGATCGCCCCGCCGGCGGCGGCGCCGAAAAACGTCCCGAGGAACTGTACGCTTGAATAGGCTCCCGTGGCGGCGCCGGTGGCCTCGCGCGGGGCGGCGCGCGAGACGAGCGCCGGGAGCTTGGCCTCGAGAACGTTGAAGCCGGCAAAAAAGATGACGAGCGCGGTGACGATGCCGGCCACGCTCGCGAACTCGACGGCGAGGACCGCGATCGCCAGCGCCACCGTGGCCACCGAGGCGAGGAACACGGGGCGCTCGTGGAGTGCAGCGGGCCCGACCACGGCGGGCAGCATGAAGACGAAGCCCGCGCCCACCGCGCCGAGGTAGACGAGCCAATGACGCGCCGCGGGAAGGCCCGCCTGCACCAGGGCCACGGGGACGACCACGAACATCGCCATCAGGACCGCGTGCAAGGCGAAGATACCGACGTTGAGGCGCACGAGCTCGGGGTCGGCGAGCGCCTTCCAGATAAGCGCGGCGGGGACCGTGCGCTTCGTGGCGGGCGCGTCCGGCACCACCCAGCGCACCACCGCCATCGCCACGATGACGAGCACCCCGGTGAGCGCGAAGATGCCCGGCAGGCCGATCGCGCGCTCGAGGAAGGCTGCCGCCACGAACGACACCGCGAACACCGCGCCGATGGTCGAGCCGATGATCGCCATCGCCTTGGCGCGCTGGCTCTCGCGCGTGAGATCGGCCGTCATGGCGAGGGTCACCGCCGAAATCGCGCCGGCGCCCTGCACGACTCGCCCGGCGATCATGATCAACGGCGTCTCGCCGAAGGCGCAGACGAAGCTGCCCGCCGCGAAGATCGCGAGGCCGATGTAGAGCATGGGCTTCCTGCCGTGGCGATCCGAGAGCCAGCCGAAAGGAATCTGCAGCAGTGCTTGGGTGAGCCCATAGGCGCCCATCGCGATCCCGGCGAGCTGCAGGCTCCACCCCGGGCGCCCCTGGGTCCACAGGGCGAACACCGGAAGGATGATGAACATCCCCAGCAGGCGCAGCCCGAAGATCGAGGCGAGCGAAAGGCTGGCTCGCAGCTCGCGGGGGCTCATGCGCGCCGTTGATTTCACCGAATTTTGGGGTTGGAGCAGAGGAAGAAGGCTCATGTATATTAGCAGATTCCCCTATGGAAACGATCCGGATACGCGGGGCGCGGACCCACAACCTCAGGAATGTCAGCCTCGACATTCCACGCAACAAGCTCGTCGTCATTACCGGGCTCTCCGGTTCGGGGAAATCCTCGCTCGCCTTCGACACGCTCTACGCGGAAGGCCAGCGCCGCTATGTGGAATCGCTCTCCGCGTACGCGCGCCAGTTCCTGCAGCTCATGGAGAAGCCCGACGTCGATCTCATCGAGGGCCTCTCGCCCGCGATCGCGATCGAGCAGAAGGCGGCCTCCCACAACCCGCGCTCGACGGTCGGCACCGTGACCGAGATCCACGACTACATGCGGCTTCTTTTCGCGCGTGTGGGCGAGCCCTATTGCCCCGACCACAAGGTGGCGCTCTCCTCGCAGAGCGTGGCGCAGATGGTCGACCACGTGCTCGCGCTCGACGAAGGCCTGCGGGTGATGGTGCTGGCACCCCTCGTGGTGGGCCGCAAGGGCGAGCAGGCGGACCTCATCGAGGAATTGCGCGCGCAGGGCTTCGTGCGCCTGCGCATCGACGGCGCCGTGCACGAGATCGACCAGCTGCCCAAGCTCGACCGCAACAAGAAGCACACCCTCGAGATCGTGATCGACCGCCTCAAGGTGGTCCCCGACGGCGGCAAGCCCGGCGGCATCGCGCAGCGCCTCGCCGAATCGTTCGAGACGGCGCTGCGCCACGCCGATGGGCGGGCCATCGCCGCGGAAATGGATGGCGGCAGGGAGCACCTCTTCTCCGCCAAGTTCGCCTGCCCCATCTGCAGCTACTCGATCCCGGAGCTCGAGCCGCGGCTCTTCTCGTTCAACAACCCGCTGGGAGCGTGCCCGCGCTGCGACGGCCTCGGGCAGATCACGTTCTTCGATCCCAAGCGCGTGGTGGCCTTCCCGCACCTCTCGCTCGCCGGCGGCGCTATCCGCGGCTGGGACCGGAGGAACCAGTTCTACTTCTCGATGCTGCAGTCGCTCGCGCAGCACTACGGCTTCGACGTCGAGGCGCCTTTCGAGTCCCTGCCGCCCTCCGCGCAGGAGATCGTTCTGAACGGCTCGGGCGAGGAGAAGATCGCGTTCCGCTATCCCGGCGAGAAGGGCAGGAGCTCCGTGAAGGAGCACGCCTTCGAGGGGATCCTTCCCAACCTCGAGCGGCGCCATCGCGAGACCGATTCGATCGCGGTTAAGGAGGAGCTCGCCAAGTACCTGAACACGCGCGATTGCCCCGAGTGCCACGGCACGCGCTTGAGGCGCGAGGCGCGCAACGTCTTCGTCGCCGGCCGCTCGATCCACGAGCTCTCGTCGCTGCCGCTGAAGGAAGCGCAGCCTTTCTTCGAGACGCTCGTGCTCCCCGGCACCAAGAAGGCGATCGCCGAGAGGATCGTGCGCGAGATCGCCAACCGCGTGCAGTTCCTGAACGACGTGGGCCTGGACTACCTGTCGCTCACCCGCTCGGCCGACACCCTGTCGGGCGGGGAGGCGCAGAGGATCCGCCTCGCGAGCCAGATCGGCTCGGGGCTCACCGGCGTGATGTACGTGCTCGACGAGCCGTCGATCGGCCTGCACCAGCGTGACAACGCGCGCTTGATCGAGACGTTGAAGCGCCTGCGCGACCTCGGCAACTCGGTGATCGTGGTCGAGCACGACGAGGA
>JBDTXQ010000146.1:0-6664 GCA_040006115.1 Usitatibacter sp. | reverse complement strand
CGCCGAAGAAAACCGGCGCGTGATGCGCGCCGCGGGCACGGTGGTCTACCTTCGCGCGCGCGTGGAGAGCCTGTGGGAGCGCACGCGGCACGACTCGACGCGCCCGTTGCTCTCGACCCCCGATCCGCGCGGCACTCTCGCGAGCCTCCTCGAGCAGCGCGACCCCCTCTATCGCGACGCCGCGCACCTGGTGGTCGAGACCGGCTCGCAGAGCGCCAACACCCTCCTGAATCGTGTGGTCGCCGCGCTGCGCAGCCACGAGGCGGCGAGGAACGCCGGATGAGCGGCACGCTGGTGCGGGTGGAGCTGGGCGTGCGCGCATATCCGATCCACATCGGCGCGAGCCTGATCGACCGCGCGGCGCTCTATGCCCCCCACGTGAGTGGCCGGCTCGCGGCGGTTGTCACCAACGAGACGGTCGCACCGCTCTACGCGGACCGTCTTGATCTCGCGTTGCGCGACGCCGGCGCGAGGACGTTGCGCGTGGTGCTGCCCGACGGCGAGGCATTCAAGACATGGCAGACCCTCGACCGCGTGTTCGCCGCGCTGCTTGAGGCGAACGCGGATCGCAGGACCATCGTGGTGGCGCTAGGCGGCGGCGTGGTTGGCGACATTGCCGGGTTCGCGGCAGCAACCTACCAGCGCGGCATCGCGCACCTGCAGGTGCCCACCACGCTCCTCGCGCAGGTCGATTCCTCCGTGGGCGGCAAGACCGCGATCAATCACCCGCTCGGCAAGAACATGGTCGGCGCGTTCCACCAGCCCGCCGCGGTGATCGCGGATACCGCGACGCTGGCGACGTTGCCAGCCCGCGAGTTCGCCGCGGGACTCGCGGAGGTGGTGAAGTACGGAGCCATCCACGACGTGGGCTTCCTCGCCTGGATCGAGGACAACGTCGAGCGCCTCCTTGCGCGCGACGCCGGCGCGCTTGACCACGCGATCCGGCGCTCGTGCGAGATCAAGGCCGCGATCGTGGCCGAGGACGAGCGCGAGTCCGGCGCTCGCGCCCTGCTCAATTTCGGCCACACCTTCGGCCACGCGATCGAATCGGCCACCGGCTATGGAACCGTGCTGCACGGAGAGGCGGTGGCGACGGGAATGGTGCTCGCGGCGCGATTTTCAGCTCGCCAGGGGCGCTTGCCCCGCGCGGACGCCGAGCGCCTCGTGGGCCTGCTCGAGAGGCTGCGCCTTCCGGTCGCCGCGCCGCGCCTGCCGCTCGCGACCTGGCTCGAATACATGGGGCGCGACAAGAAGAACGAGGGCGGACGCATCACCCTCATCCTCCTCGATGCCCTCGGGCGAGCCGCGGTAGTGCGCGACACGCCGGCGCGCGACCTCGAGGACTTTCTCGCGAGCGCCTAGTCGCCCGGCGGAGCATCCTTTTCCAGGCGGCGCAGGAACACCGTCATCTCCTTGGCCGCCTGCTTGTCGCCGCGGCGCTGCGCCGCCTCGATGCCAGCGCGATATGCATCCGCCGCGCCGGGCCGGTCGCCGCCCTCGACGAGCGCCTTGCCGAGAAGCTTCCAAGCGGCCGAGTAGTCGCCATCCTGCTCGACGGCGCGGCGCAGGTGCTCGGCCGCGCGCAGGTGCTCCCCGGCCTTGAGATAGTGCATCCCGAGTCCGAAGCGCAGGAGCGCGTTGTCCTTTCCGGAGGCGAGGAGCGCCTCGAATCTCTGGGCGGGATCCATGCGGGTAGCGATGGAGGACGGGGGAATCACGGTATCATGGCCCGGTCGCGCGCGCGCGGAAAACTCCCGCGCCGTCCATCCTCCAGGAGGCTTCATGTTGCACTTGCTTCGGATCGCGGCGACCGTGCTCATTGCGCTCGTCGCACCCCTCGCATCGGCGGCGAAGGAACGCGAGGTCGCGATCGGCCTGCAGGCGGCGATCACCTCGATCGACCCGCATTACCACAACCTCTCGCCAAACAATTCGCTTCTGCTGCACATCTACGAGCCGCTCATCAACCGCGATCCCGGCGGCAAGCTGGTCCCAGGGCTCGCCACCTCGTGGAAGCCGATCGACGACCTCACGTGGGAATTCAAGCTGCGCAGGAACGTGAAGTTCCACGACGGCTCGCCGTTCTCGGCCGATGACGTCGTCGCAACCTACAAACGCGTGCCCAACGTGCCCAACAGCCCCTCGTCGATGGCCACGTTCGTGAAGCCGATCGTCGAGACGAAGGTGGTCGACCCGTACACCATCGTGTTCAAGACCGCAGTCCCGCACGTGCTGCTGCCGAGCGATCTCGCGGGGGTCTACATCATTCCCAAGGCGATCGCGGAAAAAGCGGCGACCGAGGATTTCAACTCGGGCAAGGCGGCGATCGGCACCGGCCCCTACAAGTTCGTCGAGTACATTCCCAACCAGCGCATCGTGATGAAGGCGAACTACGGCTACTGGGGCGGCGAGGAGCCTTGGGACAAGTTGACCTTCAAGATCCTTTCGAATCCCGCCGCGCGCGTCGCCGCGCTTCTTTCCGGCGACGTGCAGATGATCGAGACCGTGCCGACGGCCGACATCGCCAAGCTCTCCACCGATCGCAACTTCGCCCTCGCCGACAAGGTCACCAACCGCGTGATCTACGTGCACCTGAACCAATGGAACGACAAGACGGTGCCGTTCGTGACCGCCAAGGACGGCAAGGCGCTCGACAGGAACCCGTTCAAGGACGCGCGCGTGAGGAAGGCCCTTTCAATGGCGATCAACCGCGACGCGATCGCCGATCGCGTGATGGAGAAGAAGGCGGTGCCGGCGGGACAGCTGCTGCCCGACAGCTTCTTCGGCACGAGCAGGAAGCTGAAGCCCCTCAAGTACGACCCCGAGGGCGCGAAGAAGCTCCTTGCGCAGGCGGGCTACCCCAACGGCTTCGCGCTCACCATCCACGGCCCCAACAACCGCTACATCAACGACGACAAGATCGCGCAGGCGATCGCGCAATTCTATTCGCGCGCCGGCATCGAGGCGAAAGTGGAGACGATGCCTTCGAGCGTCTATTTCACGCGCGCGACCAAGGGCGACTTCGGCTACATGCTGCTCGGGTGGGGCACGGAGTCCAACGAGCAGGGCTCGAGCCTGCGCTCGCTGCTGGCGACCAACGATCCGGCGAAGGGCATGGGCGTCACCAACCGCGGCCACTATTCCAACCCGGTGCTCGACAAGCAGATCACCGAGGCGCTCTACACGATGGACGACAAGAAGCGTGAGGGCATGATCCAGCAGGCCGCCGAGACGGCGATGAACGACACCGCCCTCATCCCGATCCACTACGAGGTGAGCACCTGGGCGACGGCAAAGGGCTTCCGCTACTCGGCGCGCACCGACCAGTACACGCTCGCGAGGGATTTGCGGCCCGTCGCGCGCTAGCCGCGCTGCAGCGCGGCCGCGCCCGGGGACCGGCGATTGCGCCATGCTCGCCTTCACCATTCGCCGCCTCGGGCAGAGCGCCTTCGTCCTCGCAGTGATGTCGCTCTTGGTGTTCGCGGGTGTGTACGCGATCGGCAACCCCCTGGAGCTCCTGGTGAACCCGCAAGCCGACGAGATCGAGCGGGTGCGCGCGAGCGTTGCGCTCGGCCTCGACAAGCCAATCGTCGAGCAATACACGACCTTCCTCGCCAACGCGTTCTCCGGTGACCTGGGTCGTTCGTTCGTCTACAACATCCCGGCGATCCAGCTGATCCTCGACAAGCTGCCGGCGACGCTCGAGCTCGCCGCCGTGGCGATGGTCCTCGCGATCGCGATCGGGATTCCCCTCGGGCTCATCGCGGGGCTGAAGCCCCATTCGTGGCTGGGGCGCGGCATCATGGCCGGCTCCATCGTCGGCTTCAGCCTGCCGACCTTCTGGGTGGGCTTGGTGCTGATCATGGTGTTCTCGGTGCAGCTCGGCTGGCTCCCGGCCGGCGGCCGCGGCGAGACCGTGCTCCTCGCGGGGATCCCGGTGAGCTTCCTCACCGCGGACGGGCTCGCGCACCTCGCGATGCCGGCGTTGAACCTCGCGCTCTTCAAGCTTTCGCTGCTGGTGCGGCTCACCCGCGCGGGCACGCGCGAGGCCCTCATGCAGGACTACGTGAAATTCGCGCGCGCCAAGGGGCTCGGCCCCGGGCGCGTGATCGGCGTGCACGTGCTTAAGAACATCCTCATCCCGATCGTCACGGTGATCGGCCTGGAGCTAGGATCGGTGATCGCTTTCGCCATCGTGACCGAGTCGATCTTCGCCTGGCCGGGCAGCGGCAAGCTCCTCATCGACTCGATCAACCAGCTGGATCGCCCGGTGATCGTCGCCTACCTGATGGTGACCGTCACGATCTTCATCGTGATCAACTTCGTGGTGGACATCCTGTACTCGCTCCTCGACCCGCGCGTGCGCCTGGGCGGCGCGGCCGCCCACTGAGATGCGGGTCGATTCCCCCTGGCGCCGCTTCGCCTCTGAATTCGCCGAGAGCCGCCTCGCGCTCTTCGGGCTCGCGGTGCTCGCCGTGTTGGTGGTCGTCGCTCTCGCCGCTCCGTTCATCTCGCCGCAGAATCCCTATGACCTGGCGCAGCTCGACGTGCTCGATTCCAAGCTCGCCCCCGGGGAGCCGTCGTCGTCGACCGCGAAACCCTACTGGCTTGGCACCGACGACCAGGGGCGCGACATGCTTTCGGCGATCTTCTATGGCCTGCGCATCTCGCTCTCGGTGGGCGTGGCGAGCACCGTGATCGCGCTCGCGATCGGCCTCGTGCTCGGCCTCTCCGCGGCGTATTTCGGCGGCTGGCTGGACGCGCTGATCATGCGCGTGGCCGACATCCAGCTCTCGTTTCCGGCGATCCTCATCGCGTTGATCCTCCTCGCCATCCTCGGCCAAGGCGTGGGCAAGATCATCGCGGCGCTGGTAACGGTGCAGTGGGCCTACTACGCGCGCACGGTGCGCTCGTCGGCGCTGGTCGAGCGGCAGAAGGAATATGTGGAGGCCGCGCAGGTCCTCGCGCTCTCGCAGCCGCGCATCGTGCTGCGCCACCTGCTGCCCAATTGCCTGCCCCCGCTCATCGTGGTCGCGACCGTGCAGGTAGCCCATGCGATCTCGCTCGAGGCGACGCTCTCCTTCCTCGGGCTGGGGCTTCCCATCACCGAGCCTTCCCTGGGCCTGCTCATCGCCAACGGCTTCCAGTACCTGCTGTCGGGCAAGTACTGGATCAGCTTCTATCCGGGCGTGGCGCTCCTCGCCACCATCGTGTCGATCAACCTGGTCGCGGACCAGCTGCGCGACGTGTTGAACCCCCGCCTGAAGAAATGAGCGCCGCGCTCCTCGAGGTCGAAGGCCTGCGCACCCATTTCTTCACGCGCGCCGGCGTCGTGAAGGCGGTGGACGACGTGAGCTTCACGGTCGAGCGCGGGCGCATCCTGGGTCTCGTGGGCGAATCGGGTTCGGGCAAGTCGATGACCGGCTACTCGATCCTGGGCCTCGTCGATCCGCCCGGGCGCATCGTGGCCGGGCGCATCGCGTTGAACGGCACGGAGCTCACGCGCCTCGCCGAGGCCGCGTGGCGCAAGCTGCGCGGCGAGAGGATCGCGATGATCTTCCAGGACCCGATGATGACGCTGAACCCGGTCCTGCGCATCGATACGCAGATGATCGAGGCGATTCGCGCCCATCACGACGTCTCGCGCGCTGCCGCGCTAGAGCGTTGCCGCGAGGTGCTCGGGCAGGTCGGCATCGCGTCGCCCGAGGAGCGGCTGCGCAACTATCCGCACCAGTTTTCCGGCGGCATGCGCCAACGCGTCGCCATCGCCATCGCGCTCCTCAATCGCCCCGACCTCATCATCGCCGACGAGCCGACCACCGCCCTCGACGTCACCATCCAGGGGCAGATCCTGTTCGAGATGCAAAAGCTCTGCCGTGAGACCGGCGCGGGTCTCATCTGGATTACCCACGACCTGTCCGTGGTATCGGGACTGGCCGACGACGTGTGCGTGATGTACGCGGGTCGAATCGTCGAGACCGGCACGGTTGACGAGGTCCTCGAGCACCCGATGCATCCCTACACTCGCGGGCTGCTCGATTCGATTCCCGGACGCAACACGCCGGGCCGGCCGCTCGCCCAGATTCCCGGCATGACACCGTCGCTCCTCGGGCTGGGCCCGGCCTGCGCATTTCGCGAGCGCTGCACCCGCGCCGTCGACGGCTGCCGCACGGCCCCGGAGATCCGCTTCGCCGCGGCGGGGCGCGCCCTTCGCTGCGTGAACCCCTTTCCATGAGCGCCATCGCCGCGCCGCTCCTCGAGGTGCGCGCCATCTCCAAGCGATTCGTGCGCCGAGCGGACATCGCGGTGCGCCTCGCCCGCAAGCTGGGAGCCGGCGGCACGGACGCGACCGTGCACGCGCTCGATCACGTGAGCCTCTCGGTGCGCGAGCGCGAAGTGGTTGGCTTGGTGGGCGAATCCGGTTGCGGCAAATCGACGCTGGGCCGCATCGTCTCCCGCATCATCGAGCCCACCGAGGGCGAGCGCCTCTGGAGGGGCCGCCCCTATCGCGAGTTCGAGGGCCGCGACGCGCGGCCCGAGCGGCTCGCGGTGCAGATGATTTTCCAGGACCCGTACGCGTCGCTCAACCCGCGGATGCGCATCGTCGATATCGTGGGCGAGGCGCCGGTCGTGCACGGCCTTGTTGGCGCCGCCGAGCGCGAAG
>JBDTXQ010000145.1:0-6668 GCA_040006115.1 Usitatibacter sp. | reverse complement strand
TTGAGGGGCACTTCGGTCACGCCCTTCCTCACCAGCTGGATCGCCTCCTGGAGCATGTCCTTCTTCGCGCCGGTGATGCGCACCACGTCGCCCTGGATCGAGGCGGTGACCTTGAGCTTGGCGTCCTTCAGCATCTTCACGATCTTCTTCGCGAGGTCGCTCTCCACTCCGTTCTTCACCTTCATCTTCTGCTTCACCTTGTCGCCGCCGATCTTCTCGGCGTCCTCGATCTCGAGGAAGCGCGCGTCCACGCCGCGCTTGGCCATCTTCGCCATCAGCACGTCGCGCACCTGGCCCAGCTTGAAGTCGTCGTCGGCGAACGCGGTGATCTCGTGCTCCTTCTCATTCAGCTCGAACCTCGCGTCCGAGCCCTTGAAGTCGAAGCGGTTGGCGACCTCCTTGTTGGCGGTCTCGACCGCGTTCTTAAGCTCCACCGCGTTGGCTTCGCAAAGAATATCGAATGAAGGCATCTGTCTCGCTCCTATTTGGCCGAGTCGTCGCCCAGCAGCGGCACGCCGTCGCGCCCGCCGAGGAGCCCGGCTTCCGAATAAATGCGCAGCTTGTCGCGCGTGTCGATGATGTCGAGGTTGCGCATGGTGAGCTGCCCGATGCGGTCCGCGGGAGTGAAGAACGCCTCGCCCCGCTCCATGGTGAGGCGCTCGGGCTTGTAGGTGAGGTTCGGGCTCTTGGTGTCGAGGATCGAATAATCGTTTCCGCGCCTCAGCTCCAGGGTCACCTCGCCGGTGACCGCGCGCGCGACCCAGCGCGCGGTCTCGCGCAGCATCATCGCCTGGGGGTCGAACCAGCGGCCCTGGTAGAGCAGGCGCCCGAGCCGCCGGCCATTCCCGCGGTACTGCTCGATGGTGTCCTCGTTGTGGATCCCCGTTACCAGCCGCTCGTAGGCGATATGCAGCAGCGCCATGCCGGGCGCCTCGTAGATGCCGCGGCTCTTCGCCTCGATGATCCGGTTCTCGATCTGGTCGCTGGTGCCGAGCCCGTGGCGTCCGCCGATCGCATTGGCCTCCGCGAGGAGCGCGACTGCATCGTTGAAGGTGTGCCCGTTCAGTGCGACCGGTTGACCCTCCTCGAACGCGACGCTCACCGTTTCCGGGCGCACAGCGACGTCCTCGCGCCAGAACGCGACCCCCATGATGGGGTTCACGATGTGGATGCCTTTGTCGAGGAACTCGAGGTCCTTCGCCTCGTGCGTGGCGCCGAGGATGTTGGAGTCGGTGGAGTAGGCCTTCTCCGCGCTCATCTTGTACTCGAAGCCGCGCGAGATGAGGTACTCGCTCATCTCCTTGCGCCCGCCGAGCTCGTCGATGAAGCGCTGGTCGAGCCACGGCTTGTAGATCTTCAGGCCCGGGTTGGCGAGGAGGCCATAGCGGTAGAACCGCTCGATGTCGTTGCCCTTGTAGGTGCTGCCGTCGCCCCAGATGTGGACGTCGTCCTCCTTCATCGCGACCACCAGCATCGTGCCCGTGACCGCGCGGCCGAGCGGCGTCGTGTTGAAGTAGGTGGCTCCCCCGGTGGAGATGTGGAACGCCGAGGATTGGATCGCGGCGATGCCTTCGGCAACGAGCTGCGGACGGCACTCCACCAGCACCGCCTTCTCGGCGCCGTACTGCCTCGCCTTGCGCGGGATCGCCTCGTAGTCGGCCTCGTCGGGCTGGCCGAGGTTGGCGGTATAGGCGTACGGGATCGCGCCCTTCTCGCGCATCCACGTGAGCGCGGCGCTCGTGTCGAGGCCGCCGGAGAAGGCGATTCCGACTTTCTCGCCGGCGGGCAATGATTGAAGGATGGTTGCCAAGGTGTGGGGAGCCTAGTTGTCGATCCTGCCCAGCAGCAAGTATTCCATCAGCGCCTTCTGCACGTGAAGGCGGTTCTCGGCCTCGTCCCACACCACGCTTTGCGGGCTTTCGAGGACCTCCGTGGACACTTCCTGGCCGCGGTGGGCGGGAAGGCAATGCATGAAGAGCGCGTCGGGGCGCGCCGCCGACATCATGCGGGCGTCGACGGTGAAGCCGCGGAAGGCCTCCTCGCGCGCCTCGGTCTCGGCCTCGAAGCCCATGCTGGTCCAGACGTCGGTGTTCACCAGGTCCGCGCCCGCCACCGCTTGTGCGGCGCTGGAGAAGATCCCGATGTGGCCCGCCGCCTCGGCGGCGCGCGCCGGCGCCACGCCGTATCCCGCGGGCGTGGCCAGGTTCAGCTGGAAGCCGAAGATCGCCGCGGCCTGCAGCCAGGTGTTGGCCATGTTGTTGCCGTCGCCCACCCACGCCACGGTCTTGCCCGCGATCGGGCCGCGGTGCTCGATGTAGGTGTACACATCGGCGAGCACCTGGCAGGGGTGGTAGTCGTTGGTGAGCCCGTTCACCACCGGCACGCGCGACTGCGATGCGAAGCGCTCGATGATCGCGTGCTCGTAGGTGCGGATCATCACGATGTCGACCATGCGCGAGATGACGCGCGCCACGTCCTCGATCGGCTCGCCGCGCCCGAGCTGGGTCTCGCCGGTGTTCAGGACGATCGACGAGCCGCCCAGCTGGTGGATGCCCGCCTCGAACGACACGCGCGTGCGCGTCGAGCTCTTCTCGAAGACCATCGCCAGCATGCGGTCGGCGAGCGGCTGGTAGGCGACGTAATTCTTGAAGCGCTCCTTGATGACGCGCGTGCGGTGGAAGAGGTGCTCGAATTCCGCGCGCTCGAAATCGCGAAGCTGCAGGAAATGCTTCACGCGGCCGCGGCCGCGGGCGCTTCGGCGAGGAAGGCCTTGATGAGGGGCGCCAGGATCGCCACGAGGCTGCGCGCCTGCGACTCCTCGATCACGAGCGCGGGCAGCAGGCGCACCACCTTGTCGGCGGTCACGTTCATCACGAGGCCCGCGGCGAGCGCGCGGCGCGTGAGGTCGCCGCACGGCCGGTCGAGCTCGACGCCGATCATGAGGCCCACGCCGCGCACTTCCTTCACGCCGGCCACGCCGGATAGCTCGCGCCGCAGCCCGCCCATGATGACCTCGCCCATGCGCTCGGCATGCGCGAGGAGCCCGTCCTTCTCGATCACGTCGAGGGTCGTGAGCGCGGCGACCGACACCAGCGGCCCGCCGCCGAAAGTGGTGCCGTGGTTGCCGGGCTTGAACACCTTCGCGGCCGCGCCGCGCGCGAGGCACGCGCCGATCGGCACGCCGGAGCCCAGGCCCTTGGCGAGCGTCATCACGTCGGGGACGATGCCGGCCCACTGGTGCGCGAACCATTTTCCGGTGCGCCCGATGCCGCTTTGCACCTCGTCGATCATGAGCAGCCACTGCTTGCGCTCGCACAGCTGGCGCATCTTGCGCAGGTATTGCGCGTCGGCCACGTGGATGCCGCCTTCGCCCTGCAGCACTTCCATCAGCACCGCGACGATCGACTGGTTGTCCGCGAGGCGCTCGACCGCGGCGATGTCGTTGTAGGGAACGCGCAGGAACCCGCCCATCAACGGCTCGAAGCCCGCCTGCGCCTTGCGCGATCCGGTCGCCGAAAGGGTCGCCAGCGTGCGCCCGTGCCACGCCTTCTCCATCACGACGATGGTGGCGTTCTCGACGCCGCGCTGGTGGCCGTGCAGCCGCGCGAGCTTGATGGCCGCTTCGTTAGCCTCGGCGCCGGAGTTGGCGAAGAAGGCGTTGTCCATGTGCGCGAGCTTGCAGACGCGCTCGGCGGCGCGCTCCTGCTCGGGGACGCGGAAGAGGTTCGACGTGTGGATGAGGCGCGCGGCCTGCTCGCAGAGCGCCTTCACGAGGACCGGATGGTTGTGCCCGAGGCCGTTCACGGCGATGCCGGCGAGCGCGTCGAGGTAGCGCTTGCCCTCGGTATCCCAGAGCCACGCGCCGTCGCCGCGCGTGAATGCGACATCCTGGGGAGCGTAGGTTTGCATCAGGTGGCTCATGCGCGGCCTCTCATGGAGAATTGCAGTGCCTCAAAACGAGAACGGCGGCCTTGGGCCGCCGTGGGCTTGCGACTCGGGTTCGCTCAGGTGCGGGGGCTGCCC
The DNA here is from genome assembly GCA_040006115.1 of Usitatibacter sp. Classification (GTDB taxonomy): domain Bacteria; phylum Pseudomonadota; class Gammaproteobacteria; order Burkholderiales; family Usitatibacteraceae; genus Usitatibacter. The sequence continues at coordinate 2,645 of JBDTXQ010000145.1, read as the reverse complement.
AGCGCCTTGATCTGCGCGGCGAGGCGGCTCTTGTGCCGCGCCGCCTTGTTCTTGTGGATGATGCGCTTGCCGGCCATCGTGTCGATGATCGCCTGCTCCGCCTTGAGCACCGCCTGGGCGGCGACGTGGTCGGCGACGCTCACCGCCTTCTGGACTTTCTTGATGGAGGTGCGAAGCGACGTGCGCAGGCTCACATTGGCCGCGCGTTGCTTGACGGATTTCTTGGCGCGCTTGGCGGCCTGCTTGGTGTTGGCCATGGTGGCTATGTCCTAGGTCGGTGACTTGCGAGTTCGCGAAACGAAGCCTGATATGATACACCGCTTGTCCATACGAAACAAAGCCCTGGAGTGAATCTGCTGAGGGCGGCCGCGTCCGTGAGCGGCATGACGCTGGCCTCGCGCGTCACGGGATTCATCCGCGACACCCTGCTCGCGGTCCTCTTCGGCGCGGGCTTTGCGATGGACGCCTTCGTCGTCGCGTTCCGCATCCCCAACCTGCTGAGGCGCCTGTTCGCGGAAGGCGCGTTCTCGCAGGCCTTCGTGCCGGTGCTCGGCGAATATCGCGGCCGCCTGGGCGACGAAGCGACGCGCGAGCTCGCCGGAAAGGTGCTCGCGGTGCTGGCCGCGCTTCTCTTCGTCGCGACCGTGGTCGGCGTGATCGCGGCGCCGGTGATCGTCTACGTGAGCGCCTTCGGGTTCGCGGCGGATCCCGAGAAGTTCGACCTCACGGTCACGATGCTGCGCATCTGCTTCCCGTACATCCTGTTCGTCTCGCTGGTGTCGTTCTGCGCTGGAATCCTGAACACCTACGGCTCGTACAAGGCCCCGGCGTTCACGCCGGTGCTGCTGAACCTCTCCTTCATCGCGTTCGCCGTGTTCCTCGCCCCGCGCCTCGACAAGCCCATCCTCGCCCTGGCATGGGCGGTCTTCGCCGGCGGCATCGCACAGCTCGTGTTCCAGGTGCCGTTCCTGAAGCGCATCGGCATGTGGCCCAGAATGCGGTGGGCGCCGCGCGACGAGGGCGTGAGGCGGATCCTCAAGCTCATGGCGCCCGCGGCGCTCGGCGTTTCGGTGGCGCAGGTGAGCCTTCTCATCAACACGATGATCGCCTCGAAGCTCGGCGACGGCGCCGTGTCGTGGCTGTACTTCGCCGACCGGTTGATGGAATTTCCCTCGGCGCTGCTGGGCGTGGCGATCGGCACTGTGCTGCTGCCGTCGCTGGTGCGACACCATGCCGCCGACGACACGCGGTCCTACTCGCGCTTGCTCGACTGGGGCCTGCGCCTCGCGCTCGCCCTCGCGGTGCCGGCCGCGGTCGCCCTCGCGATCCTCGCGGTGCCGCTGGTCTCCACGCTCTTCTGGCATGGCGAGTTCATGCAGCGCGACGTGATGATGACCCGCAACGCGCTGATCGCGTACGCGGTGGGGCTTGCCGGCATCATCCTGGTGAAGGTGCTCGCGCCCGCGTTCTACGCGCGCCAGAACATCCGCACGCCGGTGAAGATCGCGGTCGTGACGCTGGTGGTGACGCAGCTGCTCAATGCCGCCTTCGTGCCGTACCTCAAGCACGCCGGTCTCGCGCTCTCGATTTCCGCGGGCGCGACCTTCAACGCGTTCTGGCTCTGGCGCCTCATGCGCAAGGCGGGGATCTACCGCCCGGAGCCGGGCTGGGGCGCATTCCTCTTCAAGCTCGGGGTGGCGCTCTACCTCATGGGCGGCGCGCTCTGGTACTCGATGGGCAGCGAGTCGTCGTGGTTCGAGATCTCCGCCACGGTGCGCGCGTTGAAGCTCACGGCGGTCATCGCCGCCGGAAGCGCGACCTATTTCGCGTCGCTTTGGGTGATGGGTTTCCGCCTCAGGGATTTCTCGAGGCACGAGTGATCACGCCGCGCATCCTCCGCACGCGCGCACGCCCCTGACGCGTGAAGATCCTGCGCCACGCCCCCGCGCCGGGACCCACGGCGATCGCCATCGGCAGCTTCGACGGCGTGCACCGCGGCCACCAGGCGATGCTCGCGCACGTGTGCGCCGCGGCGCGCTCGCGCGCGATCGCGGCGTCGGCGCTCACCTTCGAGCCGCTGCCGCGCGAGTTCTTCGCCCCGCGCGAGGCGCCGGCGCGCCTCTCGAGCCTCGCCGAGAAGCTCGCCGCGATCGAGGCGAGCGGCATCGAGCGCGCGTTCGTGCAGCGCTTTGACCGCCCGTTCGCCGCGCTCACCGCCGAGGCGTTCGAAGGGCGCCTCGCACGCCACCATGGCGCGCGCTGGGTGATGGTGGGGCAGGACTTCCGCTACGGCGCGCAGAGGAAGGGCGACGCGGCCTCGCTCGCCGCGGCGGGGCGCGCCCTCGGATTCGAGGTGGAGGTGCTTCCCGCGGTCGCCGTCGACGGCGAGCGCGTGTCGAGCACGCGGGTGCGCGAAGCGCTCGCCGCGGGCGATTTCGACGCAGCCTCGCGACTGCTCGGACGGCCCTATTCCATCTGCGGCCACGTGGTGCACGGCAAGAAGCGCGGCCGCGCGATCGGCTACCCCACCGCCAACGTGCGCCTCGGGCGCGCGCGCGCGGCCCTGCAGGGGGTGTTTGCGGTAAAATGCTTCGGTGCAGCAACTCGCGGACTCGAGGGAGTGGCGAGCCTCGGAATCAACCCGG
>JBDTXQ010000144.1:0-6669 GCA_040006115.1 Usitatibacter sp. | reverse complement strand
CGCGCCGTCGCGGGCGCGCCGCGAGGAGCGGCGCGATCTCGCCGCGCGCGGCGCCGCCCGCGCCGACGAGCAGGATGCGCGCGCCACCCAGGTCGATGCGCAGATTGTCGACGAGATCGGCGACGAGCCCCGCGCCGTCGGTGTTGTCGGCCCCGACGCCGCCCTCGGGCGCCGCGAGAAAATTCGCGGCGCCCGCAAGCCGCGCGCGTTCACTCGCATGCTTGGCGAATCGAAAGGCATCCACCTTGAACGGCAGCGTCACGTTCGCACCGCGCCCTCCCTCGGCGAAGAAGCGCGCCGCGGCGCCCGCGAAATCTTCGAGGGGCGCGAGAAGCGTCGCGTACTCGAGGGCCTCGCCCGTCTCCTCGGCAAAGCGATTCTGGATCGCAGGCGAGAGGCTGTGCGATACGGGATTGCCGATGACGACGTAACGATCCATCGGGAGGCGAAGCGGTCGGGAGGCGAGCGGGATGGCGAGGGGCGCGCCGCCATGATAATTCAGCCCGCCCGCGGCCGCGCCTTATTTAATAGTATGGCTGACGCGCTCGCGGCCCTCCGCTTCATGCTCTATCATGGTGCGTCCACCGTTCGTACGCCCCACGCAGGTGCCCCACGACTCGGTTCTACGGCTCAATCCCAAACGCATCAAGACCTTAGCGCAGTACCCGAATGGCATAGTTCTAGCTAATTTATCGCCTCGTCCAGGCCTCCTCGGCCGTCGTTCACCATTTCCGGGCACAACCAACAAATCAGGAGAGATCCATGGCAGTAGCCGACGTCTTCAAGACAATCAAGGAAAACGAGGTCAAATTCGTCGACCTGCGCTTCACCGACACGAAGGGAAAGGAACAGCACGTCACGGTGCCCGTAAAGGCGTTCGGCGAGGACAAGTTCAAGGACGGCCACGCATTTGACGGCTCGTCGATCGCGGGCTGGAAGGGCATCGAGGCTTCCGACATGTTGCTCATGCCGGACCCAGATTCGCAGCACATGGACCCGTTCTACGACGAGCCCACCATCGTCCTGACTTGCGACGTGCTCGAGCCGTTGACGGGCAAGGGCTACGAGCGTGACCCGCGCACCATCGCGAAGAAGGCCGAGGCCTACCTGAAGAGCACGGGCCTGGGCGACGTCGCGTACTTCGGTCCCGAGCCCGAGTTCTTCATCTTCGACGCGGTCGAGTGGAAGATCGACATGTCGGGCAGCTTCGTGAAGATCTATTCGGAAGAGGCTCCGTGGTCTTCGGACCTGAAGCTCGAAGGCGGCAACCTCGGCCACCGCCCGCCGGTGAAGGGCGGCTACTTCCCCGTGCCCCCGGTGGACTCGCAGCAGGACATGCGCTCGGCGATGTGCCTCGCGCTCGAAGAACAGGGTGTCGAGGTGGAAGTGCATCATCACGAGGTCGCGGCGCCGGGGCAGAACGAGATCGGTACCAAATTCAATTCGCTGGTGAAGCGCGCCGACTGGCTGCAGATCCTCAAGTACACGGTGTTGAACGTGGCGCGCTCGTACGGCAAGACCGCGACCTTCATGCCGAAGCCCGTCGTGGGCGACAACGGCTCGGGCATGCACGTGCACCAGTCGGTGTGGAAAGGTGGCCAGAACCTTTTCGCGGGCGACGGCTACGCGGGGCTCTCGGACTTCGCGCTCTACTACATCGGCGGCGTCATCAAGCACGCGAAGGCGCTGAACGCCATCACCAACCCCGGCACCAACTCGTACAAGCGCCTGGTGCCCGGCTTCGAAGCGCCGATCAACCTCGCCTACTCCGCGCGCAACCGCTCGGCCGCGTGCCGCATTCCTTTCGTGTCGAGCCCGAAGGGCCGCCGCGTCGAGGTGCGCTTCCCCGATCCCACCGCGAACCCCTACCTCGCGTTCGCCGCGCTGCTCATGGCGGGCCTGGACGGCGTGCAGAACAAGATCCATCCCGGCGACCCGCTCGACAAGAACCTCTACGACCTCGAGCCGGAAGAGGCCGCCAAGGTGCCGCATCCGTGCGCTTCCCTCGACGAGGCGCTCGACTCGCTCGACAAGGACCGCGAGTTCCTCACACGCGGCGGCGTATTCACCAACGACATGATCGACGCGTACATCGCGCTCAAGATGGAGGAGGTCACGCGATTCCGAATGACCACTCATCCGATCGAGTTCGAGATGTACTACTCGGCCTGAAGGCGCGGTCGCCGGCGAAGGAAGGGGCGGTCCTCCGCCCCTTTTTTCTTCTCGGTGGGCCCCATGCGCTTGTGCCTCGGGCCCGCGAAAACCACAACCTATTGCGCGTTTGCGACTCCATCCCATTGATCTTGTTGCTTTTTCCATGACCGCTGCCTATTCTGTCCGTCCCATATCGCGTAATGGAGCGCGAGATGAAAGCCATGTGGATCGCGGGTCTCGCCGTCGTTGCGACGAGCGCATTCGCGCAGACGACGATCTACAAGCACACCGACGAGAGCGGGCGCGTCACCTATTCCAACAAGCCCATGAAGGGCGCCATGGTGATGGAGCTGGAGCCGCTCACCTTGATTCCCGGCGTGACCGTGCCGGTGTCGGCGCCGGCGTCGAAGCAGGTCGCCACGCTCGAGCGCGTCGACACGCCGAAGCAGGATGCGAAGCCGGCATACGCCAACGCGTCGGCATCGCCGACGCTTGCCTCCGTGGAGCCGCAGATGCAGAGGAAGCGCGACAACGACCGTCGCAGGATCCTCGAAGAAGAGCTGCAGCGCGAGGAGGAGACCCTGTCCACCGTGCGCAGCTCCGTCACGCAGGAGCAGCAGAGCCCGACGCTCGTCGCAGCGGTGCGCGCCGCGCAGCAGGCGTCCGATCCCTCGCCGTCGCAGATGGCGGAAATGCGCAACAACATCGACAAAGCCTCGGGCCGCATCCGGGGCTTGCAAGCGACTGTCGCCGAGCACGAGAAGAATATCGAGGCGCTCAAGAAAGAGCTCGGCGCGCTGAAGCCCTAGCCTCGCGCAGCCTCCCCTTCCGGCATCCCCGTTCCGCCGACGCGCCAGCCGACCTGGCTGGCGCGCTTATTGCTTTTTCTCCCGTGCGAAGCTCGTGACCCAATACCCGGGGCTCGAGCTTCTATCCACCGCCGTGCTGATGCTCGACGAGACCCTTCATGTGACGTACGCGAACCCCGCCGCAGAGACGCTTCTCGCCCATGGACGCAAGCACTTCATCGGCGTGCAGCTCGACAAGGCGCTGCCGGGCAATTCCGAGTTCATGCATCGGCTGCATCGTTCACTCAACGACGACGCGGGATTCAACGAGCACGACCTCGAGCTCGACCTGGGCGGCGAGCGCGTGCACCTTCACTGCATCATCACCCCGCTCGAGTCGGGGCCGTCGCGCGTGCTGCTGGAGCTGCGCGAGCTCGAGCAGCAGCTGAAGATCGCGCGCGAGGCGAAGATCCTCGAGCAGCAGGAAGCCAACCGCGAGCTGATCCGCAACCTCGCCCACGAGATCAAGAATCCGCTGGGCGGCATCCGCGGCGCGGCGCAACTCCTCGAGCGCGAGCTGGGCGACCCGGAGCTGAAGGAGTTCACGCAGGTCATCGTGAAGGAGACCGACCGCCTGCAGTCGCTCATGAACCGGCTGCTCACCCCGAGCCGGCTGCCGCGGGTCGAGGCGATCAACGTCCACGAGGTCACGGAGCGCGTGCGCACGCTCCTCCTCGCGGAGTTTCCCGAAGGGCTCGCGGTGCGCCGCGACTACGACACGAGCCTGCCGGACCTCACCGGCGACAAGGAGCAGCTCATCCAGGCGATCCTCAACGTCGCGCGCAACGCCGCGCAGGCGACCGCGGGCGGCGGCGAGATCCGCTTCGTGACGCGCATCGCGCGCCAGGTCACCATCGCGCGCCAGCGCCACCGCCATGCGATCGCGATCTCCATCGAGGACGACGGCCCCGGCGTGCCCGCGGACCTCGCCGAGCGCATCTTCTATCCGCTGGTGAGCGGGCGGGAGGGCGGCACGGGGCTCGGGCTTTCGCTCGCTCAAAGCTACGTGAGCCAGCACCGGGGACTCATCGAGTTCGAGAGCGCGCCCGGGCGCACGCGCTTCACGATCCTCGTGCCGGTCCTCGAAAGGAATGCATGAATCCGGTCTGGATCATCGACGACGACCGCTCGATCCGCTGGGTGTTCGAGAAGGCGCTCGCGCGGGAAGGCATCGCGCACCGCACCTTCGGCGCGGCCCAGGAAGCGCTCGACAAGCTCGCCGAGGAAACGCCCCAGGTGGTGGTGAGCGACATCCGCATGCCCGGGCTTTCCGGCCTCGAGTTCATGCGGGAGCTGAAGAAGCGACTGCCCGCCACCCCCGTCATCATCATGACCGCGTACTCGGACCTCGAGAGCGCGGTGGCGGCTTTCCAGGGGGGCGCCTTCGAATACCTGCCCAAGCCCTTCGACGTCGACCACGCGGTGGAGCTCGTGCGGCGTGCGCTGGACGAGAGCCGACGGCAGGTCGAAGCGATTCCCGCCGCCGGCGACGAGGAGCCCGAGATCCTCGGGCAGGCGCCCGCGATGCAGGAGGTGTTCCGCGCCATCGGGCGCCTCGCGCAATCCCACGCCACGGTGCTCATCACCGGGGAATCGGGGACCGGCAAGGAGCTCGTCGCCCGCGCACTGCATCGCCACAGCCCGCGCGCGCCCAAGGCGTTCATCGCGATCAATACCGCGGCGATCCCCAAGGACCTGCTCGAAAGCGAGCTCTTCGGCCACGAGCGCGGCGCATTCACCGGCGCGCAGTCGATGCGCCGCGGGCGCTTCGAGCAGGCCGAGGGCGGCACTCTCTTCCTGGACGAGATCGGCGACATGCCACAGGATTTGCAGACGCGCTTGCTGCGCGTGCTCTCCGACGGCCAGTTCTACCGCGTGGGCGGCCACATGCCGCTTTCGACCAACGTGCGCGTGATCGCCGCGACGCACCAGGAGCTGGAGGCGCGCGTGAAGCAGGGACTCTTCCGCGAGGACCTGTTCCACCGACTGAACGTCATCCGGCTGCGCCTGCCGGCGATGCGCGAGCGCCGCGAGGACATCCCCGCGCTCGCGCGCCACTTTCTCGCCAAGAGCGCGCGCGACCTCGGGGTCGAGGGCAAGCGCCTCACCGAGGCCGCGATGCAATTCTTCACGGCGCAGGACTGGCCCGGAAACGTGCGCCAGCTCGAGAACGTCTGCCATTGGGTGACGGTGATGGCGCCCGGCCAGGTGGTGGACGTGAAGGACCTGCCGCCGGAAGTGCGCGGCGACGCGGCCGCGAGCGCGGCGACAGACAGCGACTGGCGCCGCATGCTCGAGCGCGAGGTCGCGAGCCGCCTCGCGCGCGGCGAATCCGACATCGCGGACCCGCTCACCCGCGACTTCGAGACCGCGCTCATCGTGAAGGCGCTGCAGCACACGGGCGGGCGGCGCATCGAGGCCGCCGGGCTCCTCGGCATCGGGCGCAACACGCTCACCCGCAAGGTCCAGGAGCTGAAGATCGATACGAAGGACTAGGGAAGTATGGAAGGGGTCAGGTTACCGTTACAGGCGCGGACCGACTTCCCGAAAACAACCTGTCCCCTTTAAACTCGAAAAAGGGTTCTGACCCCTATATCGCTCCATATCGCTTCTCGAACTCCGCGGGCGGGAGCGCGGGGCTTTCGTGGAACCCCTGGTACTCGTCGCAGCCGAGGTCCTTCAACAGGCGGAACTGCTCCTCGGTCTCGACACCCTCGGCGACCACCGAAAGGTGCAACGAGTGGGCCATGGCGAGGATCGCCCTGATGATGGCCTCGTCGTTGGCGTCGGCGTGGATGTCGCGCACGAAGGAGCTGTCGATCTTGATGGAGTCGACGGGCAGCGTCTTCAGGTAGGAAAGCGACGAGTAGCCGGTGCCGAAATCGTCGATCGAGATGCCCACGCCGAGCTCGCCGAGGCGATGCAGGAGAGCGGCCTTCTCGCCGATGTTCTGCATGAGGTGGGACTCGGTGAGCTCGAGCTCGAGACACGCGGCGTCGATACCGGCGCGCTGCACTGCCGCCTGCACCGCGCTGTAGAGCCGCTCGCCGTCGACGACCTGGCCGACGGAGAGATTGACCGAGATCTTGAGACCGGGCTTCACGCTGCGTTGCCAGGCGCGAATCTGCGTGCAGGCGTTCTCGAGAACCCATTCGCCGATCGGGACGATGAGGCCGGAATCCTCGGCCACTTCGATGAAGCGCTCCGGCATGAGCAGGCCGCGCCGCGGATGCTGCCAGCGGATGAGCGCCTCGACGCCCACCAGCTCGCCAGTGGCCATCTTCACGCGCGGCTGGTAGTGCAGGACCAGCTCGTTCCTCTTCAAGGCGAGGCGCAGGTAGTTTTCCACTGAAAGGCGCTCCTGCGCGCGAGAATTCATCTCCGCGGAGAAGAACTGGTAGTTGTTGCGGCCTTTCTCCTTGGCGATGTACATCGCGACGTCGGCATTCTTCATGAGCGCCGCGCTGTCCCTGCCGTCGGCGGGGTAGAGGCTGATCCCGATCGAGCACGAGGTCGACAGGTGCTGGTTGTCGATCAGCATGGGCGCCCCCATCGCCGCGATCATCTTCTCGGCCACCTGCTGCGCGCCCTCGTCGTCGTCGCCGCCGAGGTTCTCGAGGATCACCGCGAACTCGTCGCCGCCCAGGCGCGCCACTGTGTCGGTCGC
>JBDTXQ010000143.1:0-6673 GCA_040006115.1 Usitatibacter sp. | reverse complement strand
ACGACGGCAAGTGGGTCTACTACTTCGTCGGCATCGACGGCGCGCGCTTCAAGCGCCCGGTGATCCCTGGCGACACGCTTCACATCACGGTGGAGGCGGGCCGCACCGGGCGCGGCATCGCCAAGTACAAGGCCGTCGCCCGCGTTGGCGACGCCGTGGCCGCCGAGGCGGAGCTCATCTGCGCCCTTCGCGAACTGTGAGTGATGCGTTGCAAAGCCCCTTGATCCCGTGAGCCACGCCATCCACCCCACCGCGATCGTCGACAAGCGAGCGAAGCTCGGCGCGAGCGTGAGCGTGGGCCCGTACACGGTCATCGACGGCGACGTGGAGGTGGGTGAGGGCACCACCGTCGGCGCGCACAACGTGATCACCGGCCACACCAAGATCGGCCGCGACAACCGCATCTTCCATTTCTGCTCGATCGGTGAAGCGAACCAGGACAAGAAGTACAAAGGCGAGCCTACGCGCCTTGAAATCGGCGAGCGCAATACCATCCGCGAGTACACATCGATCAACCGCGGCACCGCGCAGGACGCGGGCGTCACGCGCGTGGGCGACGACAACTGGATCATGGCGTACGTGCACATCGCGCACGACTGCCAGGTCGGCAACAGCACGGTGTTCGCCAACAACTCGACCCTCGCCGGGCACGTCCACATCGGCGACTTCACCACGCTGGGCGGGTTCGTCGGCGTGCACCAGTTCGTGAGAGTGGGCGCCCACGTGATGGCCGGCATCTCGAGCGTAGTCACCCAGGACGTGCCGCCCTTCCTCACGATCGCGGGCAACCCGTGCGCGCCCCACGGCATCAACGCCGAGGGACTCAAGCGCCGCGGCTTCACGCCCGAGGCGATCGCCGCGCTGAAGCGCGCCTACAAGACGCTCTACAAGTCGGGCCTCACGCTTGCCGACGCTCGCGCCGAGCTGGTGCGCGAGGCGGCTGGGGAGCCCGAGGTGCGCGCGTTCGCCGATTTCCTCGCCACTTCGACGCGGGGCATCCTGCGTTGAAGGCGCGGGTCGCGATCGTCGCCGGCGAGGCGTCGGGCGACCTCCTCGGCGCCGCGCTGATCCGCGCCGTCCGGCAGCGCTGGCCCGACGTCGAGTTCTACGGGATCGCCGGCCCCAAGATGATCGCCGAGGGCGCGCAGACCCTCTACCCGATGGAGAAGCTCGCGGTGCGCGGCTACGTGGAGGTGCTCAAGCACCTGCGCGAGATCCTCGGCATCCGCTCGGGGTTGAGGCGCCATCTCCTGAACGACCGGCCCGACCTCTTCATCGGGGTGGACGCCCCCGACTTCAACTTCGCGCTCGAGAGGAAGCTCAAGGCCGCGGGCATCCCGACGGTGCATTACGTGAGCCCGTCGATCTGGGCGTGGCGCTCGGAGCGCATCCACTCGATCGCCAAGGCGGTGGACCGCATGCTGGTGATGTTCCCGTTCGAGGAGCCGATCTACGAGAAGGCGGGGATCCCGGTCACCTTCGTGGGCCACCCGCTCGCCGACTCGATGCCGCTCGAGCCCGACCGCCGCGAGGCGCGGGCGCAGCTGCGCCTCGCCCCCGCCGCCGTGCCCGTCGCGCTCCTGCCCGGAAGCCGCGTGAGCGAGCTCGAGCTGCACGCCGACCTCGTCATCGAGACCGCGCGCGAGCTACTGGCGCGCCGCCCGGAACTGCGCTTCTTCGTTCCGCTCGCCACGCGCGAGACGCGTGACTATTTCGAGCGGCGCATCTACGAGCTCGAGGCGCGAGAGCTGCCCATTACCATCCTCTTCGGCCACGCGCGCCTGGCGCTCCACGCCGCCGAGGTGGCGCTGGTGGCGAGCGGCACCGCCGCCCTCGAAGCGGCACTCGCGCGCTGCCCGATGGTGATCACCTATCGCCTGAACAAGCTCACCCACTGGCTGGTGAAGAGGAAGCTCCTCCTGCCCTACGTGGGGCTGCCCAACGTGCTGGCCGGCGAGTTCATCGTGCCGGAGCTGCTGCAGGACGATGCCACGCCCGCCAACCTCGCCCAGGCGATCGGCAACTGGCTCGACCACTCCGAAGCGCGCGAGCGGCTGCGGCGGCGCTTCGCGAGGCTTCACGAAGCGCTCGCGAAAGGTCATGATGAGCGCGTCGCGCAGGCCCTCGCGCCCTACCTCGCCCGGAACGTCCAGAACCATGCACCTCCCAGCAGCTTCGCGCTCGACCGTCTCGCTGCTGTGCGGGGTCGATGAGGCCGGACGCGGCCCGCTCGCGGGCGCCGTTTTCGCCGCGGCGGTGGTGCTCGACCCGGCCCGCCCCATCCGCGGCCTTGCCGACTCGAAGGTCCTCGCCGAGGCCGTGCGCGAGAAGCTCGCGGTGCGCATCAAGTCGCGCGCCATCGCGTGGGCGGTGGCTTCCGCGAGCGTGGAGGAGATCGACAGCATCAACATCCTGCGCGCAAGTCTCCTCGCCATGCGCCGCGCGGTGGAAGCGCTCGGCATGGAGCCGGACGAGGTGTGCGTGGACGGGCTGCACACTCCGGACATCGGCTTCAAATGCCGCGCCATCGTGCGCGGCGACTCGCTGGTGCGCGCCATCTCAGCCGCCTCGATCCTCGCCAAGACCGCGCGCGATGCGCAGATGATCGAGCTCGACCAGCGCTACCCGGGCTACGGATTCGCCAACCACAAGGGCTACTTCACGCCCGAGCACGCGGCGGCGCTGAAGCTCTTCGGCCCGTGCGAGATCCACCGGCGCAGCTTCGAGCCGGTGCGCATCCTGCTGCAGTCCGACCTGCCTTTCTGATGAAGAGCATCGCCTCGCGGGAGAACGCCGCGTACAAGGCGGTGACGAAGCTCGTGGCGAGCGGCGCCGAGCGCAGACGAAGCGGCGTCTCGGTGCTGGATGGCGCGCACCTCCTCGAGGCGTTCCTCGATTCCGGCCGTGCGGCGGACGAGGTGATGGTGAATGGCGCGGGCCTCGCCGACCCGCGGATCGCGGCGTTGGTGGAGCGCGCAGCGCCGGCACGCGTGACGCTCTACTCCGATGCGCTGTTCAAGTCGCTCTCGACCGTGGATTCGCCGACGGGCGTCATCGCGCTGGTGCGCACCCCGCAGGGCAAGGGCGTCCCCGCGGACGCGACGCTCGCGCTCCTCCTCGAGGACATCCAGGATCCCGGCAATGTCGGCACGTTGCTGCGCAGCGCGGCCGCGGCGGGCGCGGGCCACGTGCTCCTCTCGCCGCAATGCGCCTTCGCCTGGTCGCCGAAGGTGCTGCGCGCGGCGATGGGCGCGCATTTCGCGTTGAACATCGTGGAGGGCAGCGACCTCGCGGGCTTCGTGGAGCTCTACGAGGGCACCTCGGTCGCCCTCGCGGCGCGGGGCGAGGCGTCGCTGTACGATCTCGACATGACCCGGCCCGTGGCGATCCTGGTAGGCAACGAGGGCGCGGGCCTTTCCGCCGCGCTCCTCGCGGCCGCGACGGTGCGCGCGCGCATCCCGATGCCCGGGCCCGCCGAGTCCCTCAACGCTGCCACCGCCGGCTCCATTTGCCTCTTCGAGGCGGTTCGACAGCGCGGTGGTTGGAAAAAGGCATTGGAACGACGATGAACGCAGATGCAGCGCAGAGGGTCGCAGTGGGAATCCGAATCGACTTGCGCGCCCGGATCCGTCGTCGCAAAACTCTTTCGCCCGCATGAGCCACGTTCCCCCACGCAGGGAGTACTCGTACTACGAGTTCGTGCTGGCGGCGTTCGTGACGATCCTCATCTGCTCGAACCTGATCGGGCCGGCGAAGATCGCGCAGCTCGACTTCCCGCTGATCGGCACGGCCACCTTCGGCGCGGGCGTGCTCTTCTTCCCGATTTCGTACGTTTTCGGCGATGTGCTCACCGAGGTGTACGGGTATGCGAGGAGCCGGCGCGTGATCTGGTGCGGCTTCGCGGGGCTCGCCTTCGCGTCGTTCATGTCGTTCGTGGTGGTGAGCCTGCCGCCCGCGCCCTTCTGGAAGAACCAGGAGGCCTACGAGGTCGCCTTCGGCCTCACCTGGAGGATCGCGCTCGCCTCTATGATCGCGTACTTCTGCGGCGAGTTCGTGAACTCGTACATCCTCGCGAAGATGAAGATCATGACCGCGGGCCGGTGGCTGTGGACGCGCACCATCGGCTCGACGATCTTCGGCGAGGGCGTGGACTCGATCCTTTTCTATCCGCTGGCGTTCTACGGCACCGGCATCATCCCCGACGACAAGCTGCCGACGGTGATGGTCGCGCAGTTCGTCGCCAAGGTGACGGTCGAAGTGCTCTTCACGCCTCTGACCTACGCGGTGGTCGGATGGCTGAAGCGCGCCGAGCAGGAGGATTACTACGATCGCGAGACGCGCTTCACACCGTTCACGCTCAAGGTGTAGGAAAATGAGGGCGTGAGACCGTCCGCCGCGTTCGTGAGAACTCTCGTCGCATCGCTCGTCGCGCTAGCGGCGTTCGCCGCTTCGGCCGAGTCTCCGCGCCCGCGCATCGGCCTGGTGCTGGGCGGGGGCGGCGCCCGCGGCGGCGCGCACCTGGGCGTGCTCGAGGTGCTGGAGGAGCTGCGCGTGCCGATCGACTGCATCGCCGGCACTAGCATGGGCGCGCTCGCGGGCGGAGCCTACGCCGCGGGAGTCTCGCCCGCGGAAATCCAGGAGACGGTGGGGAGGACCGACTGGATCAACATGTTCGACGACAGCGCCGGACGCCAGTCGGTGAACTTGCGCAGGAAGGCGCTCGACGACCGCTTCTATTCCGGGCTCGAGTTCGGGGTCTCCCGCGACGGCCTGCGCTTCCGCGAGGGGGCGCTCGCCGGCGAGAAACTGAAGCTCTTCTTCAACCACCTGGTGCGCGCGGAGCTGGGTGACCGCTCCATCGAGCAGCTGCCGCTGCCGCTCGCCATAATCGCGACCGACATCGGCACCGGCGAGCGCGTGGCGATCCGCAGCGGCAACCTCACCTCGGCGATGCGCGCGAGCATGTCCGTGCCCGGGCTCATGGCGCCGGTGGAGCGCGAGAAGCGCAAGCTGGTCGACGGCGGGCTCACCGACAACTTGCCCATCGCGGAGGTGAAGAGCCTCTGCAACGCCGACATCGTGATCGCCGTGAACGTGGGCTCGCCGCTGCTGAAGCCCGAGCAGGTGACGGGCGTGGTGACGGTGCTCGGGCAGGTGGTGAACCTCCTCACCGAGCAGAACGTGGAAAAGTCGCGGCTCCTCCTCAAGCCGGAGGACATCTACATCCAGCCAGACCTCGAGGACATCACCTCGACCAGCTTCACCCGACAGGTGGACGCGGCCAAGCGCGGGCGCGTGGCGGCGCTCGCCGCGTCGGAGCAACTGCGGCGCCATTCCCTGCCGGACCGGGAATTCCTCGCATGGCAGGGCCGGATACGCCTGGCGGGCCATCCCGAGCCGCCCATCGTCGACCAGGTGGAGATCGCCGCGACGCGCTTCGTGAACCCGCAGACTCTGCGCGGCGGGGTGAGCCAGAGGCAGGGCGAGCCGCTCGACTCCGCGAAGCTAGCGACCGACCTCGTCACCGAGTACAGCCAGGGCGACCTGCACTCGCTTGACTACAGCGTTGTGCGCGAGCGCGACAAGACGATCCTGCGCATCACGCCGGTGGAGAAGCCGTGGGGCCCCGATTACCTTCGCTTCGGCTTCGGGCTCGCGTCGGATTTCCGCGCGGAGTCGGATTACAATTTCCGCGTGCTCTACCGGCGCACGTGGATGAACTCGTACGGCGCGGAATGGCTCTCCGGCGTGCAGATCGGCAGCGAGCAGGCGATCAACACCGAGTTCTACCAGCCGCTCGACCAGCGTCACTGGTCGTACCTGCGCCTCTTCGCCTCCGCCGGGTTGAGGAAGCGCCCGCTCTTCTTCGGCGGCGACCGCCTCGCGGTCTATCGCATCCAGGAGAACCGCGCGGGCGTGGAGACCGGCGTGAACATCGGCGTGCACGGGCAGGCGAGTGTCGGATGGGTCGAGCGCAGCCTTGGTTCCGTGCTCGATACCGGCCCCCACGCGCTGCCCAACGCGACCGAGCAGGTGGGCGGCCCGACCGCGACGATCGCGATCGACACCTACGACCAGCCGTTCTTCCCGTCGCGCGGGTTCAAGCTCGACCTCAGCCATTTCGACGCGCTGCGCGTCTCCAGCAATGCGCCGGGCTTCAGCACCTATTCACGCAGCGAAGCGCGCTTCGGCGCGGCGTGGTCGCACAAGCGGTTCACCTATCTCGGCGGGCTGGAGGGCGGCACGGCGTTGAAGGGCACGCTTCCGCTCGCCGACGCGTTCACGCTCGGCGGGCCGCGGCGCATGTCCGGATTCGCGCACGACCAGATGCTCGGCGGGGACTACATGTTCGGCCGGCTCGAGGGACAGTACCGCCTCAACTTCGCCTCGCCGCTGTACGGGCTCACGCTCATCGCGGGCGTGGTCGCCGAGGCCGGCCGCATGAACAAGCTCCTCTCCGAGACCTCGCTCTCGGGATGGCAGCGCAGCTTCGGCGCCTACCTCGCGGCGAACACCTTCCTCGGCCCGGTCTATATCGGCGTCGCCGACGCCAAGAACGGCCGCGGGCGCTTCTACCTCTTCATCGGCTCGCCCTGAAAAGTCGTGTCAGGTACGACTTAAAAAGTCGTACCTGACACGACTTATTTTTCCAGGCCGACGCCGCAGGACCAGC
>JBDTXQ010000142.1:0-6677 GCA_040006115.1 Usitatibacter sp. | reverse complement strand
TTGCGATTGCCTTCCGGCGCTTCGCCCACCGTCACGCCGCTCGGGCTCATCACGCGGCGCGTATAGGCCCCGTCCGGGCGCGCCTGCTTGCCCGCGATGAAAAGCTTCGGCGTGCGGTCGATGGCTGGCATGCCGCCGGCGGCACGCGCGGCGGACGACTTTGCACGCCGCGCCGCCTTCGCGCGTGGCCGCGCGTCGGGCTGCGGGCGCCCCACGCGTTTCACGTATTCCCACATGCCCTCGCGTCCGCCCTCCCGCCCGAAACCGGATTCGCGATATCCACCGAAGCCCGCCGCCGCATCGAAGAGGTTGGTGGAGTTCACCCAGACCACGCCCGCCTTGATCTTGGGTGCGATGTCGAGGGCGAGGTTGATGCTCTCGGTCCAGACGCTCGCCGCGAGGCCGTAGGGCGTGTTGTTCGCGATCGCGACCGACTCTTCCGGCGTGCGGAACGTCATGGTGACGAGCACCGGCCCGAAGATCTCCACCTGCGCGATCGTGGACGAGGGCTGCACGTCGGTGAATAGCGTCGGAGGGTAGAAGCAACCTTCGGTGGGGCAGGCCCATGACGGCTGCCACATCGTCGCGCCTTCATCGACGCCCTGCTGTACCAGCCCCCGAATGCGCTCGAGTTGCACTGGCGCCACGATGGCGCCCATGTCCACCGCCTTGTCGAGCGGCGAGCCGATGCGAAGCTTTTCCATGCGCGCGCGCAGCTTGGCGATGAGCCGTTCGGCGATTCCCTCTTGTACGAGGAGGCGCGAGCCCGCGCAGCACACCTGGCCCTGGTTGAACCAGATCGCGTCGACCACGCCTTCGACCACGCTGTCGAGATCCGCGTCGTCGTAGACGATGAAGGGGCTCTTGCCGCCCAGCTCGAGCGAGAGCTTCTTGCCCGAGCCCGCCGTGGCCCTGCGGATGATGCGGCCGACTTCCGTGGAGCCCGTGAACGCGATCTTGTCCACGTCGGGATGGTCGACGATCGCCGCGCCGGTCGCGCCTTCGCCGTTCACGATGTTGACGACGCCGGGAGGCAGGCCGATCTCGTGCACGAGCTCGGCGAACGCGAGCGCCGTGAGCGGCGTGTATTCCGCGGGCTTCAGCACCAGCGTGTTGCCGCCAGCGAGCGCCGGCGCGATCTTCCACGCGAGCATGAGCAGGGGGAAATTCCAGGGGATGATCTGGCCCACGACGCCGATCGCTTCGTAGCCCGCGAACTCGGTGTCGAGCAGCTGCGCCCAGCCGGCATGGTGGTAGAAGTGGCGCGCGGCGAGCGGAATGTCGATGTCGCGCGTCTCGCGGATCGACTTGCCGTTGTCCATCGATTCCACGACGGCGAGAAGGCGCGCGTGTTTCTGCACGCCGCGCGCGAGCGCGTACAGGTAGCGAGCGCGGGCGTGGGGCGCGAGCGCCTTCCATGCGGGAAGCGCTTTTTTCGCGGCCGCCACCGCGGCATTCACGTCGTCCTTCGTGCCGTGGGCGACGCGCGCGATGACTTTCGCCGTCGCCGGGTTCACGACCTCGAAGGTCTGCGCGGGCTCGGTCCAGCGTCCGTCGATGTAGTGCCCGAACGTGCCCTCGTGCCTCCCGAGCCAGGCGCGCGCTTCGGCGTCGCTCTCCGGCGCGGGGCCGTATTCCATCGTCTTGAAGATCTCTGCAACGTTGGCCATGGCGTGTCAGGGCATCGGGTGTCGGTGGGCGGCGGAGTAGCGGCCGGTGGTGAAATGCTCGAGCTGGCGCTCGATGTCGGTGAGGAGCGCGCTCGCGCCGAAGCGCAAGAGGGCGTTGCCGAGCCAGCGGTTGCCGAGCTCTTCCTTCATCAGATAGAGGAACTCGAGGGCCGTCTTCGCGGTGCGGATGCCGCCGGCGGGCTTGAAGCCGACCGCGTAGCCGGTGCGCTCGAAGTATTCGCGGATCATCCGGCACATCACGATGCCGAAAGGGATCGTGGCGTTCACGCCTTCCTTGCCCGTGGAGGTCTTGATGAAATCCGCGCCCGCCTGCATCGCGACCATGCTCGCGCGCGCCACGTTGCCGAGGGTCGCGAGCTCGCCGGTGGCGAGGATCGCCTTCATGTGCGCGTCCCCGCAGGCGTCGCGGAAGCGGCACACCTCGTCGTAGAGCGCCTGGTAGTCGCCGGTGAGCACGTTGGCGCGCGTGATGACGATGTCGATCTCCTTTGCGCCGGCGGCCACGCTCGCGCGGATCTCGTCCACGCGCTGCTCGATGGGCGAAAGCCCCGCGGGAAATCCGGTCGAGACCGCGGCGACCGGAATGCCCGAGCCGGCGAGCGCCTCGACGGCGGTGGGCACGAGCGAGTGATAGACGCACACCGCGCCCACCTTGATATCGAGCTCGCGCACGCCGAGCGCCTCGACCAGATCCTCGCGCAGCGGATGGCGCGCCTTCGCGCAGAGCCTGCGTACGTTGCCCGGGGTGTCGTCGCCCGCGAGCGTGGTGAGGTCGATGACCGTGATCGCGCGCAGCAGCCACGCCGCCTGCCATTCCTTTTTGACGGTGCGGCGCGTGCCCATGGAGGCGGCGCGCCGCTCGACGGCGCTGCGGTTCACGCGCATCGCGCGGACGATGTCGAGGTCGAGCGGCATGCCCGGGTTGCGCGCGACGGGCTCGTCGGGGAGCGCGCGGGGAGACACGAGCGCGAGGTCGGGTTTGGTGGCCATGTTCGAATGTACTGCAAATCGCTGCGAGCTCGAAGGCGCGTTCGTCATGGGGCGATCTCCTTGATCACGTCGGCGAGGAAACTGATGACCGTGGCTTTGACGCGCGCGGCCTGCTCCAGCGTGTGCGCATGGCTCAGGCTCTCGTCCGAGAGGCCGGCCGCCATGTTGGTGATGAGCGAAAGGGCCAGCACGCGCATGCCCGCCCGCCGGGCGAGGATCGTCTCCGGCACGGTGCTCATGCCCACGGCGTCGGCGCCGAGCTGCCGGAACATGCGGATCTCCGCCGCGGTCTCGAACTGCGGCCCGAGGCACCACAAGTAGACGCCCTCGCGCAGATCGACCCCGCGGCGCTTCGCGGTGGCCAGCACCGCGCGGCGAAGCTGCGGGTCGTACGCGTCGACCATGTTCACGAAACGCTCCGAGCCGCTCTCGCCCACGAGCGGTGAGCGCTGCGGCAGGTTGATGTGGTCGGTGAGCACCATGAGGCTGCCCGGGGGCATGCGCGCGTCGAGGCTGCCGGCCGCGTTGGTCTGCACGAGGACCACGCAGCCCAGGCCTTGCAATGCGCGCAGCGGCACCTTCATCGCGTTCACGTCGCCGTCCTCATAGGCGTGCTTGCGCCCGCACAGAATGGCGACCTGCTGCTCGCCGATGCGGCCCAGAAGAACCTCCCCCGAATGGCCGGCGACGGCTGCGCGCGGAAAGCCATCGAGCTCGGCGTAGGGGACCCGCACGGGATCGAGCACCTGTTCCGAGAGGCCGTTCCAGCCGGAGCCGAGCACGACGGCGACCTTGGGCTGCGCGCGCGGGGCACGCGCGCGCAGCTCGCGCAAAGCGGGTTCGTGCAGGGCGTTCATCGCGCGAGGTTCCCGGCACCGAAGCTGTGGGGAAGCAGTTGCTCGAGCGTGAACTGCGCGCGCACGCGCTCGCGGTCCGCGACGATGACGGGGGTATCGGGGGCGGCGAGCTCGCGCAACCGCTGGCGGCATCCGCCGCAGGGCGTCACCAGGTTCTCGCCGTCGCCCACGATGAGCAACGCGACAACGCGCACGCCCCCGTTCGTGACGAGCGCGCCGATCGCGACCGCTTCGGCGCAGCTCCCCAGCGGATACGCGGCGTTCTCGACATTGCAGCCGGCGTGCACGCGATCCTGCTCGTCCAGCACGGCGGCGCCGACGCGGAAGTGCGAGTACGGGGCATGTGCGCGTGGCTGCGCCGCGCGCGCCGCGGCGAGGAGGCGCTCGATCTGTTGCGGTGCGAGGCGTGTCGACATGGGTTCAGCGCTCCTTCAGATAGGGCCGGCCCAGGGCCTGGGGCGCGACGTTGCGGCCGATGAATCCCGCGAGCAGCACCACGGTGAGCAAGTAGGGCAGGGCCTGGATCGCCTGCACCGGGATCTCACCGACGTGGGGCAGCCTCACCCCCTGCAGCCGGACCGCGGCTGCATCGAGGAATCCGAAGAGGAGGCACGCCCAGAGCGCTGGCACCGGACGCCAGCCGCCGAAGATCATCGCGGCGAGCGCCATGTAGCCGCGTCCTGCCGTCATGTTGGGCCCGAACGAGGCGCTCTGCGCCAGCACCAGGTACGCGCCGGCGAGGCCGCAGAGCAAGCCGTTCAGCGTGAGCGCGAGGTAGCGCAGGCGCAGCACGGAGACGCCCGCGGCTTCCACCATGTGGGGGTTTTCCCCGACGGCGCGCAGCCGCAGCCCGAGACGCGTGCGGTACAGCAGCCACCAGGTCGTGGGGACCAGCAGCAGCGCGAGGTAGACGAGGGCGTTATGGGTGAGCAGGCCCTCGCCCAAGACGGGGCCTATCAAGGCGACGTCGTGCAACGCCGCCGCGGCGTCGGGCCACAGCGGCTGGACGCGAACTTCGGCGCTCACGGGAGGCGTCTGGCCGCCTTGCTGGAACCATGCGACGCCGAGCACCACCGTGAGACCCGAGGCGATGATGTTGAGCGCCATCCCCGAGACCACCTGGTCGCCGCGATGGCTCACGCACGCGAAGCCGTGAAGCCACGAGAGTGCCACCGCGATCGCGCAGGCGGCGAGCAGCGCCACAAGGGTCGAGCCGGTGGTCACGCCAGCGGCCCCCGCGGCGAACGCGGCGAACAGCATCTTGCCTTCGAGCGCGAGGTCGATCACCCCCGAGCGCTCCGCGAGCACGCCTGCCAGCGCGCACAGGATGAGCGGCGTGGCGAGGCGCAGCGTCGAGGCGATCAGCGTGCCGGCGAGGATCGCGTCCATGGGAGGGCGTGGATGAGTCGGGAGAGGTGCGGCGCGAGGACGTAGGCCATCGCACCCGAAAAAAGAATGATGAAGCCCTGCAGCGTAACCACCATGTCGCGGCTGAAGCTGGGCATCTCGAATCCCACCTCGGCGCCGCCCTGGAACAAGGCGCCGAAAAGCAGGCTCGCGAGCAGGATTCCCACCGGGTGGTTGCGCCCCATCATCGCGACCGCGATGCCGGTGAACCCCGCGCCGGCCACGAAATCGAGCAGCAGCCGGCGGTTCACGCCGGCGATCTCGTTCATGGCGACGAGCCCCGCGAACGCGCCCGAGATGGCCATGGCGATCATCATCTGGTGCGCGGGCCGGATGCCCGCATACTCCGCCGCGCCGATGCTCGATCCGACCGTGCGCAGGCGGTAGCCCGCGCGCGTGCGCCACAGGTAGGCATACACGCCCGCGGCCGCGATGAGGGCCAGGAAAAAGCTCAGGTTCAGCGGCGACGAAGGCCATTCGATTCCGACGGCGGCGAGCGCCTCCTGCACCGTGGGCAGGTGAGCCGCGGGCGCGAAGGGCGCGCTCTCCACCGACATGCTTCCCGGAGCCTTGAGCACGTTTACCAGCAGGTAGACCAGCAGCGTGTGGGCGATGAAGTTGAACATGATCGTCGTGATCACGATGTGGCTGCCGCGATACGCCTGCAGGTAGCCGGGCACCGCGGCCCATGCGGCGCCGAATGCGGCGGAGGCCACGATCATCAGCGGCAACACGATCGCGGCTGGCAAGTGGTCCGCGAGCGAAAGCGCCACGAGCGCCGCGCCGAGCCCGCCGATCATGGCCTGCCCTTCGGCGCCGATGTTGAAGAGCCCGCCGTGCGCCGCGACCGCGACCGCGAGCCCGGTGAAGATGAAAGTGGTGGCGTAGTAGAGCGTGTAGGAAAAGCCGCGCGTCGAGCCGAACGCGCCCTTCACCATGAGCGAGACCACGTCCCACGGGTCTTGTCCGATGAGCGCCACGACCGCACCGGCGACGAGCAACGCCATGGCGAGGTTCACCAGCGGCAGCACGACCACGTCGGCCCAGCGCGGCAGTGCGAGGGGCGCGTTCATGCGGCCCTGGCCATCAAGCGCCGGCTGGCCTGTCCCATGAGCAGGCCCAACTCGGCTTCGGTGCATTCCGCGATCGGGCGTTCGCCGGTGATGCGCCCGCCGTTCATGACCAGCACGCGGTCGGCGAGTCCGAGGATCTCCTCCAGCTCGGTCGACACCAGCAGGATCGCACAGCCCGCGGCGCGCAGCGCACGCAGCTGGCCATGGATGAACTCGATGGCGCCGATGTCCACGCCGCGCGTGGGCTGTCCCACCAGCAGCACCCGAGGGGCCTGGCCGAGCTCGCGCGCGAGTACGAGCTTCTGCTGGTTTCCCCCCGAGAATTGCCCGCTCGCGAGCTCCGGAGCGCGCGGGCGCACATCGAAGCGCTCCATCATGGCGTGCGTATCGCCGCGCATGCGCCGGCGCCGCAGGAACCCGCCGCTGCTGTATGCGGGCAATCCCTCGTAACCCAGCACGCCCGACTCCCACGCCGCGAATTCCATCACCATCGCGCGCGCGTGGCGATCCTCGGGAACGTGCGCGAGGCGCAGCCGCCGGGCGGTGCGCGGCGTGAGCCAGCGCGTCGGTGAAAACGATTCGCCGGCGAGCGTGAGGAGCCCCGCCTGCGGCGCGCGCAGGCCCGACAGCACTTCGAGCAGCTCGCTCTGGCCGTTGCC
>JBDTXQ010000141.1:0-6714 GCA_040006115.1 Usitatibacter sp. | reverse complement strand
GTCACCCCCGCGAAAAGCGGGGGCGAGTCCCGCATCACCGCTACGGTGTAAGAAGTCTCCTATAGGCAGGAAAGGCGCAGGCTGCGAGAATCAGAGACACCGCCGCCCAAGGTCAACATGATCATACCGACCGAGCCGATCGGCAGCATTCCCCGCCCGCTCGAATTGCAGGCCGCCCTCGCCCGCACCGACGCCGACGCCGACGATCCGCGCCTCGACGCCCAGTACGATGCCGCGATCAAGGACACCATCGCGCGATTCGAGGCCACCGGCTCGCCGGTCGTCACCGACGGAGAGCAGCGCAAGTACCATAATTTCTGGACCTATTGCGTCCACGGCCTGCCGAACATGTCACCCGAGGGATTCAAGATCCCGTTCGCGGCGGGGCACGTGCGCCGCATGCCACGGCTCACCAGCGGCCCTTTTCGCTACAAGCGCTCGGCCGACGCGTACCTCGACGTCGCGATGCGCTACGCGCACCGCCCGGTGAAGCAGGCGGTGATCTCGCCATCGGCGCTGAGCCTCATGTACCCGGCGGAGGGCATCCCGGGATACACGCGCGCGCAATTCATCGACGACCTCCTCGACGAGCACGTGAAGGAGATCCGCAACTGCTTCGCCAAGGGCGCCCATTCCGTGCAGATCGATTTCACGGAAGGCCGCCTTGCAATGAAGATCGATCCCACCGGCAACCTCCTGAACAGCTTTATCGACCTGAACAACCTCGCGCTCTCGCGCTTCTCGCCCGAGGAGCGCAAGAAGCTGGGCGTGCATACGTGCCCCGGCGGCGACCGGGATTCGACGCATAGCGCGGACGTCGACTACGCCGAGCTCCTGCCGTCGCTCTTCGAGCTCAAGGTCACGAACTTCTTCATCGCGCTCGCGGGCGAAAAGGACCGCCCGCACGTGCTGGAGATCATCCGCAGCCACATGAAGCCACACCATCGCATCTTCGTAGGCGTGGTGGCGCCCATCGATCCCCACGTCGAGACGCCCGAAGAGGTGCGCGACCGCGTGCTCGAGGCGGCTCGCTACATTCCCCTGGAGCAGCTCGGGACCACCGACGACTGCGGGTTCTCGCCTTTCAGCGACGACACTTCCACCAGCCGCGACGCGGCATTCGCGAAGATCCGCGCTCGCGTGGAAGGAACGCGCCTCGCAGCCGAGATCCTTTCAGGTGCCAAGTAGATGCGCGGCCGCGACGACGAGGACAAGCTGCTTCGCTCCGTCGCGATCCAGAACGCGAAGAGCATCTTGCAAGCGCGCCAGCGCGCTGAAGAGGAGTTGATCGCCGCGAAGGATGCGCTGGAGGCGAAGACTCGCGAGCTCGCGCACTCGCTCTCGATGATGCGCGCGACGCTGGAGGCCGCCACCGACGGCATCCTCGTCACCGACGACCACGGCCACGTGACGGGACACAACCGCCGCTACGCCGAGATGTGGCGCGTGCCCGCGAAGCTGATGGAGGCCGGCGACCATTGGCGCATCCTGGCCGAGATCTCGCGCCAGGCGGTCGACCGGGCGGCGTTCATCGCGCGCATCGAGGAGATCTACGCCCGCTCGCCTCCCGAGTCGTTCGACGTCCTGGAGCTCGCCGACGGCAGGACCTATGAGCGCTTCTCGCGCCTGCAGGTGGTCGACGAAAAGAAGGTGGGGCGCGTGTGGAGCTTCCGCGACATCACCGAGCGCTGTCAGGCGGAGGAAGCGTTCCGCGACGAGACGCGCATCCTCGAGCTCCTCAACAAGACCGGCGAGACGTTGACCGCGAACCTCGACATGCAGGCGCTGTTGCAGGCGGTGACCGACGCCGCCACCCAGTTGAGCGGGGCCAAGTTCGGCGCGTTCTTCCACGGCGCCACCTCCGCGCCGGGCGAGCCGATGAATCTTTTCACCCTTTCGGGTGCGCCGCGCGACGCGTTCGAGAAATTCGGCCAGCCGCGCGCCACCGCCCTTTTCGGCCCCACATTCCAGGGCGAGGCGCCGATCCGCAGCGACGACATCCTCCAGGACCCGCGCTACGGGAAGATGGCGCCCCACCACGGCATGCCCGCCGGGCATCCGCCGGTGCGCAGCTACCTTGCGGTTCCCGTGGTGTCGCGCGCGGGAAACGTTCTCGGCGGGCTCTTCTTCGGCCACCCCGAGCCGGCGGTCTTCACCGAGCGCACGCAACGCCTTATCGTCGGAGTCGCCGCGCAGGCCGCGGTGGCGATCGACAACGCGCGGCTCTACGAGGCGGCGCAGGCGGCGGCGCTCGAGCGCGAGAAGCTCCTCGAAAGCGAGCGCTTCGCGCGCGGCGAGGCGGAGCGCGCGAGCCAGATGAAGGACGAGTTCCTCGCGACGCTCTCCCACGAGCTGCGCACGCCGTTGAGCTCGATCCTCGGTTGGTCGCAGGTGCTTCGCGGCGGGGGGAAGAATCCGGGAGACCTCCAGAAGGGCCTCGACATCATCGAGCGCAACACGCGCGTGCAGACCCAGCTGATCGAGGACCTCCTGGACATGAGCCGCATCATCTCCGGCAAGGTGCGCCTCGATATCCAGCCCGTGGAGCCCATGTCGTTCATCGAGGCGGCGATCGAGACCGTGCGGCCGGGGGCCGAGGCGAAGGGCATCCGCATCGACAAGATCCTCGATCCGCACGCGGGCCCGGTCTCGGGAGACCCCAACCGGCTGCAGCAGGTGGTATGGAACCTCCTTTCCAACGCGATCAAGTTCACGCCCAAGGATGGCAAGGTCCAGGTGCTGCTCGAGCGGGTCGACTCCCACATCGAAGTGAGCGTCGCCGACACCGGCATGGGCATCGAGTCTAAGTTCATCGACCACGTCTTCGAGCGCTTCCGCCAGCAGGACTCGTCCACCACGCGCCGTTATGGCGGGCTGGGACTGGGCCTATCGATCGTGAAGCACCTCGTGGAGCTGCATGGCGGCACGGTGCGCGCGCGCAGCGCGGGCCAGGGGCAAGGCGCCACGTTCAGCGTGCAGCTGCCGCTCGCCGTCGTGAACCGGCCCGCCGAGGAGTCGCGCTCGCATCCGCGCACGGCGAAGGCCCTGCCCTCCGCGATCAGGATGGTCGACCTGACCGGCCTCACCGTCCTCGTCGTCGACGACCAGCCCGACGCGAGGAACCTGATCGCTCGGGTGCTCGCCGATTGCAACGCCCGAGTCGCGACCGCGGCGAGCGCCGAGGAAGCCCTCGCCCTGGTCGAAAGCGAGCGCCCCGACGTGCTGGTGAGCGACATCGGCATGCCCGACGTGGACGGCTACGAGCTCCTGCGCCGCGTGCGCGCGCTCGGCCCCGAGCGCGGTGGCAAGGTGCCCGCGATTGCGCTCACCGCCTTCGCGCGCTCCGAGGACCGCACCCGCGCGCTGCGCGCGGGGTTCGTGGTCCATGTGTCCAAGCCGGTCGAGCCCACCGAGCTCATCGCCACCGTCGCGAGCGTGGCGGGGCGCGTCGGGCTCTAGGGCGCGGCCTCAGCCGAGCCCTTCGATCAGGTGGCGCAGGCGCCGCAACGCCCTGGGCGTCACGCAATCGGGCGCCTGGCGCAGCAACGTATGCAGCCAGTGCCTTCGCACTTCGCGCTCCAGCCCGCGCTCCGACGCGGTGGCGATGAGCTCGAGGGCCTCGAACAATGAGGCGCGCTCGCGCTGCAGCGTCGCGAGCCGGTCGTCGGCGCGCGAGCTGAGCGTGAGATCCAGGATCTCCTGGTCGACCGCCATGAGGCGGCCCTTGACGCGAAGGCGGATCGTGCGCAAGACGGGGCACAGGTCGGTGGGATGCGGCGATTTCCTGTCCTCCGGCTGGCGCGACCCGGTGAAGAATTCATTCTTGATCTGGTAAATGGCAGCTCTCCCGATTGTCGAGGGTGTAGGGCTGGCAAGGGAGCCCGGGGAAACCGGGCTCTCCCTGCTCTCACTCCCCGCCGAGCTGCGACGTGTCTTGCATCGAGGTGAGGATGTCGTTGGTGCCGACGGAGGCGCAACCGGTGACCACGAAGGCGATGACGACGGCGGCGCGGGCAACTGCGGATTTGAAGGTATTCATGTGAGGCTCCTGTTGAGTTGGGGGTTGGATGACGCGAAGGCATCGTCGCCCCGGGAGCCCCCCGGCGTACTTAAGCCAACTTTAAATTTTCTTAAACTTCGGCCCTGGGGCCGGCCCTGGCGCCCCTAGGACACCGATTGGGGCCGGCGCGCCGATTGCGCGGAGGAGAAGAAGCTCGCGAAGATGGCGACCGCGATATCGATCGCGGGACGGTCCACGTCATGGTGCGTCACCAGGCGAAGGCGCGGGGACACCAGCGCCTCCACGCCGTGGGCGTCGAGATGCTGCTTCAACGGCGCCACCGATTCCTTGGGGATCGTCGCGAACACCATGTTGGTCTGCACGGGATCCACCGGGAGTCCCGCCGCCGCCAGGCCTTTCGCGAGCCGCTCGGCATTGGCGTGGTCTTCGGCGAGGCGCTCGACGTTGTGCTCCAGCGCATAAACGCCCGCGGCGGCGAGGATCCCGACCTGGCGCATCGTGCCGCCCAGCATCTTGCGGATGCGGCGCGCGCGCTCGATCAGGTCCTTGCGCCCCACGAGGACCGTGCCCGCGGGCGTGCCGAGGCCCTTCGAAAGGCATACCGACACCGAGTCGAAACCGGCGCAGAGATCTTTCACCGGCATGCCGACCTTCACGGCGGCGTTGAAGATGCGCGCGCCGTCGAGGTGGATCGCGAGGTTGCGGCGGCGCGCGAGCGCGATCGCGTCGGCCAGGTACTTGCGCGAGAGGACCTTGCCGCCGATGGTGTTCTCGAGCGCGATGAGGCGCGAGATGGCGAAGTGCGAGTCGTCGGGCTTGATGGCCGCCTCGATCTTCGCGAGGTCGATGCTGCCGTCGGGCTCGTTGGCGATCGGCTGCGGCTGGATCGAACCCAGCACCGCAGCACCGCCTGCCTCGTACTTGTAGGTGTGCGCGTCCTGCCCGAGAATCACCTCCTCGCCGCGCGCGCAATGCGCCATCACCGCGGCGAGGTTCGATTGCGTGCCCGAGGGAAAGAAGAGTCCCGCCGGCTGCCCGAAGCGTTCGGCGCAGATCTCCTGCAGGCGATTGACGGTCGGGTCGTCGCCGAAGACGTCGTCGCCGACCTCGGCCGCGGCCATCGCCGCGCGCATCGCCGCCGAGGGTTTCGTCACGGTGTCGCTGCGAAGGTCGATCATGGGCCTATCTCAAGCTCTCGTTCACCTTCTCGAGGGCGGCGCTTCCCGGGCAGAGCTCGCGCTCGCCCAGCCGGTTCAATGGCAGGGGCACCGTGTTCAACGAGCCGTGCAGGTCGCGCGGCGTGGGGGCGAAGTAGAGCAGCCCGGTCACGATCTCGCCGATGGCGTAGCGCGATTGCACGTAGGTCATGGCGCCGATGCGGTCGGAAGCGTCGTAGCCCTGCTCGAGCTTGCGCAACCGCAGCACCGAGCCGTCGTGCTGACGCACTTCGCGCACGCTGCCCGGGTCGTATTCGGCGGTGATCTCCCTGTGCACGGTGATGATATCGAGCTGGTTCACCGCCTCGTTGTGCTCGCGGACGTAGTCGTAGCTCTTGGTGGAGCCTTCGTGGTTATTGAACGCGACGCAGGGCGAGAGCACGTCGATGAAGGCCGCTCCCTCGTGGGTGAGCGCGCCCTTGATGAGCGGCACCAGCTGGTGCTTGTCGCCCGAGAAGCTGCGCGCGACATAGGTCGCGCCCAGCTGCAGCGCCATGAGGACGAGGTCGATGCCCTCGTCGGTGTTGACGGCGCCACGCTTCGCCTTCGAGCCGCGGTCGGCGGTGGCGGAGAACTGGCCCTTGGTCAGGCCGTACACGCCGTTGTTCTCCACGATGTAGGTCATGTTCACGCCGCGACGCATGATGTGCGCGAACTGCCCGATGCCGATGGAGGCCGAGTCGCCGTCGCCCGAGACGCCGAGGTACAGGAGGTCGCGGTTCGCGAGGTTCGCCCCGGTGAGCACCGAGGGCATGCGCCCGTGCACGCTGTTGAAGCCGTGGGACTTGTCGAGGAAGTAGGTGGGTGTCTTCGACGAGCAGCCTATGCCCGAGAGCTTGGCGACGCGATGCGGCTGGATCGCGAGCTCCCAGCACGCCTGGATGATCGCCGCGCTGATGGAATCGTGCCCGCAACCCGCGCACAGGGTCGATATCGCGCCCTCGTAGTCGCGCCGCGTGAGGCCGAGCGAATTCCTCGGCAGGTCCGGGTGGTGCAGCTTCGGCTTGGCAAGGTAGGTCATCGTCCTCTTCCGTCAGCTCACGGTTTCCTGGCCGGAAGCACGTTGAAAGCCTTGAGGCGCTGGGAAATCTCGCCGTGGATGAAGCGCGCGGTGATCGGCGTGCCGTCGTAGTGCAGCACCGGCGTCAACTTCTCCACCGGCACCAGCGCCTCCGCCACCAGCAGCGTACGCAGCTGGGCGTCGCGGTTCTGCTCCACCACGAAGACGTGGTCGTGGCTCGCCACGAAGTCCGCGACCTCGTCGGCGAAGGGGAAGGCGCGCACGCGCATCGCGTCGATCGGCATCGCGTCGCCGTCGAGGATCGCCAGCGCCTCGTCCATGGCGGGCGCGGTCGAGCCGTAGTAGATGACCCCGAAGCGCGAGCCATTCGCGGCGTTGCGCACCACGGGCGCCGGCACCAGCTCCTTGGCGGTCTCGAATTTCTTCAGCAGCCGCTGCATGTTGTCCACGTACGC
>JBDTXQ010000140.1:0-6719 GCA_040006115.1 Usitatibacter sp. | reverse complement strand
GCACGCTCGACAGCAGCCGGACCCAGCTCGTGATGGAGTCGCTGCTGCAGCGCATCGTCGACACCGGCTCGGAGATCGCGATCATCGACATCACCGGCGTGCCGACCGTCGACACGCTGGTCGCGCAGCACCTCATGAAGACCGTCGCCGCGGCGCGGCTGATGGGCGCCGACTGCATCATCAGCGGCATCCGTCCGCAGATCGCGCAGACCATCGTGCATCTCGGCGTGGACCTCTCGGCGGTGACCACCAAGGCGAGCCTCGCGGACGCCTTCACCATCGCGCTGAAGCGCACCGGGTCCAAGGTCACGCGCGAGAGCACCTGAAGCCATGGAACGAATTCCGATCCTGCGGATGGGCAGGTTCCTGCTGGTGACCATCCAGGTAGACATGCACGACCAGCTCGCGCTCACCCTCCAGGACGACCTCACCCGCCGCATCGTGAGCGAGAAGGCGCGCGGGGTCCTCATGGACATCTCGTCGCTCGACGTGGTGGATTCCTTCATCGGCCGCATGATCAGCAACATCGCCGCGATGTCACGGGTGCTCGACGCGCAGACCGTGGTGGTCGGCATGCAGCCGGCGGTCGCGATCACGTTGGTGGAGCTGGGGCTGGACTTGAAAGGCGTGCGCACCGCGCTCAACGTCGAAAAGGGGATGGCGCTGTTGCGGGCGGCCACCTGAATTCCGCGCGGCGCAGCGGCTCGCCCGTCAATCACGACGTCGCCGTCGAGAGCACCGAATCGCTGGAGCTTGCGAGCGGCGAGGACGTGGTGCGCCTGCGCCAGAAAGTGCGTGAGCGCGCGATCGCGTGCCGCTTCAGCCTGGTGGAGCAGACCAAGGTCGTCACCGCGGCAAGCGAGCTCGGGCGCAATACCGTCCAGTATGGAGGCGGCGGGCAGGCTCGCATCATGGTGGTCACGAATGGCGCGCATCGCGGGCTGCGGCTGGAATTCGCCGACCAGGGCCCCGGCATTGCCGACATCGAGCTCGCGCTCACCGACGGCTACACCACCGGCGGCGGCCTGGGCCTGGGATTGAGCGGCGCGCGGCGGCTCTCGGACGAGTTCGAGATCGAATCCCAGCCGGGGCAGGGCACGCGCGTCACCATCGTGCGCTGGGGGCCGTTCTGAGCGCCCTGGCTCCCCTCTGCGTCGCCCTCGAGGACGCGAGCCATGTGTCCGCGGCGCGCATGGGCGTCCAGAGGCTCGCGCGCGACCTGGGCTTCGATGAGACGCGTGCCGGGCGCGCGGCCATCGCG
The DNA here is from genome assembly GCA_040006115.1 of Usitatibacter sp. Lineage (GTDB taxonomy): Bacteria > Pseudomonadota > Gammaproteobacteria > Burkholderiales > Usitatibacteraceae > Usitatibacter. The sequence goes on along the minus strand of JBDTXQ010000140.1, from coordinate 5,458 downwards.
GTGACCGAGGTCTCCACCAATCTCCTGCGCCACGGCGGCGGCGGCTCCCTTTTCGCTCGTTCCCTGGTCCGCGGGGAATCGCTGGGCATCGAGGTGCTCGCGCTCGACAAGGGGCCCGGAATGGACAATTTCGCCTGGAGCTCCTCCGATGGCGTCTCCACCGGCGGAACGTCGGGGACCGGCCTGGGCGCGATCCAGCGCCAATCCGACGAATTCGACGTGTATACCGGGCGGGATCTGGGAACCATCATGAGGATGGTGTTCTGGAATCGCGACACGGGCCCCGAGCCTTCGCCATACGAAGTGGGCGCCGTGTGCGTGCCGAAGACGGGCGAGACGCTCTCCGGCGACGCGTGGGCGTGCGAGCTGCACGACGACGGCGTGACCTTCCTGGTGGCCGACGGGCTCGGGCATGGGCCGGACGCGTGCCGCGCTTCGTCCATGGCGGTCGAGGCATTCAAGAGCCGGCCTCATGACACGCCGATTCGCATCCTCGACCTCGCGCACGGGCGCCTGCGCGCCACGCGCGGGGCCGCCGTCGCGGTGATGCGTCACGAACGCGCGAGCGGCGAGATCGCCTTCGCCGGCGTGGGCAACATTGCCGCCTGCCTGTGGATGGCCGCGGACGCCCCGCGCAAGATGATGGTCTCGCACAACGGCATCGTCGGGCACAACGTGCACCGCTCGCAGGAGTATCGTTATCCCTGGACATCGGGTGCGCTGCTGATCGCGCACTCCGACGGCCTCGAAACTCGTTGGGACGTGGGCAGCTACCCGGGCCTCGCCGCCTGCCACGCGTCGATCATCGCCGCCATGCTTTACCGCGAGCACTCGCGCAAGCGCGACGACGTGGTGGTGCTGGTCGTTCGCAAGAGGGATTGACGCCGTGGCCATTCGCTTGCTCGCCTATGCGCTCAACGTCCAGTCCGACGTGGTGGGCGCGCGGCAGCGCGCGCGCGACGTGGCCGCGCTGCTCGGGTTCGGCGAACGCGACCAGACGCGCATTTCCACCTCGGTCTCGGAGATCGCGCGCAATGCTTTCCGCTACGCCGGCGGCGGCAAGGTGGACTTCGAGCTGGAAGGCGAGACCTCTCCCCAGGTCCTGATGATCCGCGTCACCGACGCGGGCCCCGGCATCGCCAACCTCCAGGACATCCTCGACGGCAACTATCGGTCGACGACCGGGATGGGAATCGGGCTGATCGGCTCGCGCCGGCTGATGGATCGCTGGGACATCCACTCGTCGGGGCAGGGCACGCAGGTCTCGCTCGGCAAGATGCTTCCCGACGATGCGCCGGTCGTCACGCCGCTCACGGCGGGCAAGATCCTCGCCAAGCTCGCAAACCTTCCCCACGCGACCTCGTTGTCCGAGGTGCAGACGCAGAACGTCGAGCTCCTCGAGGCGTTGAGCGAGCTGCAGGACAAGCAGGACAAGCTCCTCGACCTTGCGCGCGAGCTCGAGGACACCAACCGCGGCGTGGTCGCCCTCTACGCCGAGCTCGACGAGAAGGCGGCCCACCTGCGCCGCGCCGACGAGATGAAGTCGCGCTTCCTCTCCAACATGAGCCACGAGTTCCGCACGCCGCTGAACTCGATGCGCGCCCTGTGCGGGCTCCTGCTTTCGGGCGCCGACGGGCCGCTGCACTCCGAGCAGGAGACGCAGGTGAAATTCGTCGCCAAGGCCGCGGAGGACCTGACGGAGCTGGTCAACGACCTGCTCGACATCGCCAAGATCGAGGCCGGCAAGATCGAGGTGCGCCCGGCGCAGTTCGAGACTGCGGAGCTCTTCAGTGCGCTGCGCGGCATGCTGCGCCCCCTTCTGGTGACCGACACGGTGGACCTGGTGTTCGAAGATCCCGTGGGCGTCCCGATGCTCTTCACCGACGAAAGCAAGGTCTCGCAAATCCTGCGCAACTTCATCTCCAATGCCCTCAAGTTCACCGAGCGCGGCGCGGTGACGGTCGGCGCGCGCCTTTCCGAGGACGGCGCGGGCGTCGTCTTCACGGTGGTCGACACCGGGATCGGCATCGCGCTCGAGGACATGGAGCTCGTCTTCGAGGAGTTCGCGCAGATCCCCAGCCCGTTGCAGCGGCGCGTGAAGGGGACTGGCCTGGGACTGCCCCTGTGCCGCAGGCTCGCGACGCTCCTCGGCGGAGACGTCTGGGTGGAAAGCACGCCGGGAAAGGGGTCGACGTTCTTCGCCCGGCTGCCGCTCAAGTACCAGCTCGAGGCGGATGAGGAGGCGCCCGCCGCCGGCCCCACCCTCGCGAGCGCCATCTCCGGGCGCTGGGTGCTGGTGATCGAGGACGAGGCGGCGTTGCGCATGCTGTACGAGAAATTCCTCAAGGGCACGGGCTTCTCGACGGTCGCGGTGGCTTCGCTACGCGAGGCGCGCGAGATACTCAAGCTTTCCCGTCCGAGCGCGGTGATCCTCGACATCCTCCTGCCGGGAGAGGACCAGCAGACGTGGCGTTGGCTCGCCGAGGTGAAGGCCGCCCACGACTCGCCGCCGGTGATCGTGGTGAGCGGCGCCGAGGACGAGCGCAAGGCCTACTCGCTGGGCGCGGACGTGTACTTCGCCAAGCCGATCGCGCGCGAAGCGTTGCTCGCGGCGCTCGAGCGGGTGTGCGCCTCGGGCGGCGAGCGGCTCGCCCTCATCATCGACGACGACGACGCGGCGCGCTACGTGATCCGCCGATCGCTGCGCGCGCCGATGAAGTTCGAGGAGGCGCGCGACGGCGCGAGCGGGCTCGCCATGGCGAGCCGCCTGCAGCCCGGCGTGATCTTCCTCGACCTTTCAATGCCCGGCATGCGCGGCGACGAGGTGCTCGAGCACCTGAGGGCCGATCCGGGGACTTCCCACATCCCCGTGATCGTCGTCACCTCCCACGAGATCGACTCGGCGTTGCGCACGCGCCTGGAAAGCCATGCGCGCGCGATCCTGCGCAAGGGCGACCTGTCGGTGGAATCCCTCGCCGGGGCGCTCGAGATCATCGACCGGCCGCGCGCCTCATGAGCGATGCGTCCCCAGACGTGATCCTCAACGTCGACGACAACGATGCCGCCCGCTATGTGAAGACGCGCGTGCTGCGCCTGGCGGGGTTCAAGGTGGTGGAGGCGAGCAACGGCGCCGACGCCGTCGCCCTGCTGCGATCGCGCAGCCCCGAGCTGATCCTCCTTGACGTGCGCCTTCCGGACATGGACGGGCGCGAGCTCGCCGCCGCCATCAAGGCCGATCCGAGCCTGTCGCGCATCGTGGTCCTGCAGACCTCCGCCTCGCACGTCGAGTCGAAGCATCGCATCGCCGCCCTCGACGCGGGCGCCGACGGCTACCTGGTCGAGCCCATCGAGGCCGAGGAGCTGGTCGCGAACGTGCGCGCCTTGCTGCGCATGCGCCGCGCCGAGCGCGAGCGCCAGGCGGCGCTCGAGGCGTTGCAGCAGCCGATCGGCGCAAGGACGAGTTCCTCGCCATGCTCGCGCACGAGCTGCGCAATCCGCTCGCCCCGATCCGCAACGCGGTGGAAATCCTGCGCTTGTCCCCCGACCGCCCGGTGCGAGAGCGCGCGCGCGAGCTGATCGGCCGCCAGGTGATGCACCTCGCGCGCCTGGTGGACGATCTTCTCGACGTCTCGCGCATCACCCAGCAGAAGATCGTGCTGCAGCGGGGAGTGGTGAATCTCGCTACCGTGCTCGACTCGGCGGTCGAGCTCGCCGCGCCGCTCATCGCGGAGCGCGGCCAGGATTTCCGCATGACGCGCCCGGAGAGCGACATCTGGATCAGCGCCGACGGCGTGAGGCTCGCGCAGGTGGTCGGCAACCTCCTGCACAACGCTGCCAAGTTCACGCCGCGCTCGGGCGTCGTGAGGCTCGACGTCGCGCGGGCGGACGGCACGCTTCGCATCGTAGTCGCCGACAACGGCGAGGGGATCGCGGCGGATTTCCTCCCCGCGGTCTTCGATCTTTTCTCGCAGGGCGACCACACGCTCGAGCGTGCCGGGGGCGGCCTGGGCATCGGCCTGTCGCTCGTGAAGGGCCTGGTGGAGCTGCACGGCGGCCGCGTGTCGGCGCAAAGCGGCGGCGCCGGCGAGGGCAGCCGCTTCATCATCGAGATACCGCTCGCCGGCCTCGAGGTCGCGGCGCCGGCGCCACCCGCAACAGCGGCAGCGGCGCCGTGCGCGGCCTCCTCGAAGCGGCGCGTGCTGGTGGTGGAAGACAACCCGGATGCCGCGGAGGCGATGTCGATTCTCCTTCGTCACCTGGGACATGAGGTCGCCATGGTAAACGACGGGCGCGAGGCGTTGGCGGCGGCGCGCGCATTCCGCCCCGACGTGATCCTCCTCGACATCGGCTTGCCCGGCATCGACGGCTACGAGCTCGCCGGCCGGTTCCGCGAGTTGCCGGAAACCCGCGCCGCGAAGGTGATCGCGGTGACGGGCTACGGGCAGGAGGCCGATCGCGCGCGCACGCGCGCCTCGGGATTCGACCTGCACCTGGTAAAGCCCGTCGATCCCGAAAAGCTCTTGCTGGTGCTCGCGGAGGAGCGGGTCTAGCGCCTGCGGTAGGGTGAAGGCTCTCCCGGCGGCCGAGTCTTGAAGCGCTTGTGCGCCCAGAAGTACTGCTCGGGCATCTCCCTCACCCGATCCTCGATGAAGGCGTTCATGCGGCGCACGTCGGCTTCGAAGTCGCCGGTGGGATAGTCCTCCCACGCGGGGTAGACGAGCGCGACGTAACCCGAGCCCACCTGGCGCGTGATCACCGGAACGACCTTCGCGCCGGTGAGCTTCGCCAGGCGCGGCAGCGCGGTGATGGTCGCGGTGGGCACGCCGAAGAACGGCGAGAAGATCGCGTCGCGGATGCCGAAGTCCATGTCGGGCAGGAAGTAGAAGGGCTTGCCGCTCTTGATGACGCGGATCACGCTCCTCAGCCCCTCCTGCCGGCTCACCAGGTGCGGATTGCCGAAGCGCGTGCGCGCCTTGAGGAAGATGCGGTCGAGCACCGGATTCTTCTGCCTGCTGTAGATACTGGAAGTGCCCGGGTATTCGTACGCCACGCGGATGCCGCCCATGTTCAGCCCGATGAAGTGCGGCGCGAGCACGATCACCGGCAGCCCGGCGGTCGCCGCCGCCTTGAGGTGCTCGAGGCCCTCGAGCTGGATCAGCTCGAGGAGCTGCTTCTCGGTGCCCCACACCATGACGGACAGCTCAACCGCGTTGCGCCCGAGCATCCTGAAGTGCTTCAAGCCCAGGTCGTGGCGCTCGCGCTCGCTCATCTGCGGAAAGCAGAGCGCGAGGTTGATTCGCGTGACGCGCCCGCGCCCGAAGCGATAGAGGATCGAGCCCAGGCCCGCGCCGATCGCGCCGATCCAGCCAAGCGGCAGGAAGTGCACGAGCCACAGGACCAGCACGCCCGTCCAGGTGCCGAGCTTTCTCAGGAGCTGCATCGCGGTGATATTAGCTTG
>JBDTXQ010000139.1:0-6745 GCA_040006115.1 Usitatibacter sp. | reverse complement strand
TCGTGGGCGGCATCTCGGCGGCCACCGGCATGGTGATCGTCGAGACCATCGCGCTTTCCACCATGGTGTGCAACGACCTGGTAATGCCGATCCTGCTGCGCTGGAAGCGCCTCAACATCGCCTCGCGCGGCGATTTCACCAGCCTTCTCCTCGAGATCCGCCGCGGCGCGATCGTGGTGATCCTGATGCTGGGATATCTCTACTTCGTGGCCGCGGGCGAAGCGTACGCGCTGGTGTCCATCGGGCTCATCTCGTTCGCGGCGGTGGCGCAGCTGGCGCCCGCGTTCCTCGGCGGGCTCTACTGGAAAGGCGCCACGCGCAACGGCGCGCTCGCGGGCCTCACCGCGGGATTCGTCGTGTGGTTCTACACGCTCCTGCTGCCGGCCTTCGCGAAATCGGGATGGTTCGGGATGGCAGTGGTGGAGCACGGCTTGTTTGGCGGCGACGTTCTTCTGCCCACGAGCCTTTTCGGCCTCGGCGGGCTCGACCCGATCACGCACGCTATGATCTGGAGCATGGTGGCGAACATCGGCGCGTTCGTGGCGGTGTCCCTCACCGGGCGGCAAAGTGCGGCCGAGCACAGCCAGGCGACGCTCTTCGTCGACGTGTTCACCCAGACCGGCGAGCGCGGCCTTCTTTGGCGCACCACCACGTCGGCCTCGGCGCTGCAGGCGCTCCTCGGGCGCTTCCTCGGACCCGCGCGCGCCGCGGAGATCTTCCTCGGCTACGCGAGCGCGCGCGGCCTGAACTCGGTCGAGGAGCTCGAGGCCGACGCCGAGCTTCTCGACTTCGCGGAGCTGCAGCTCGCCGGCACCATTGGCGCCGCCTCGGCCCATGCGATGGTCTCGACCATTGCACAGGAGGAGCCCCTCGGGATGGACGAGGTGATGACCATCATCGACGAGGCCTCGCACGTGATCGCGTACAGCCACACGCTGGAGGAGAAGCAGCAGGAGCTCGAGGCCGCGACCGCGAGCCTCAGGCAGGCGAATGAAAGCCTGAAGGAGCTCGACCGCCTCAAGGACGACTTCATCTCGACAGTGACGCACGAACTGCGCACGCCGCTCACCTCGATCCGCGCGTTCTCCGAGATCCTCCACGACAATCCCGACATCGACGCGGCCGAGCGCCACCGCTTCCTCGGCCTCATCATCAAGGAGTCCGAGCGCCTCACGCGCCTCATCAACCAGGTTCTCGACCTCGCAAAGCTCGAGTCGGGGCTTGCCGAATGGCAGAGCGCCGAGATCGACCTGGCGGAGATCGTCTCCGACGCCGTCGGCTCGACGAGCCAGGTCTTCAAGGGCCACGGGGTGAAGGTGGAGGCGCGGCTCGCGCCCTTGCTCCCGGCGGTACGCGGCGACCGCGACCGCGTGATGCAGGTGATGCTGAACCTCCTTTCCAACGCGGTGAAGTTCAGCCCCGCGGGGACCGGGCGCGTCGTGGTGCACGCGCAGGCCGAGGGTGCCAGCGTACGCGTGGACGTCGAGGACAATGGCGCGGGCATCAGCCGCGAGCACCAGGCCGCGATCTTCGAGAAGTTCCGCCAGGTGGGCGACACGCTCACGCAGAAGCCCGCAGGCAGCGGCCTGGGTCTCGCTATCTGCCGCCAGATCGTCGCACGCCTCGGCGGACGCCTGTGGGTCGACAGCGAGCCCGGGCGCGGCTCGGTGTTCTCCTTCACGCTGCCGCTCGCGATCCAGCCGCTCGCGGCGCGCGGCACGCTGGCGCCCGCATGACCAAGCGCGTGCTCATCGCCGAGGACGAGGAGAGCATCGTGGCGTCGCTGGAATTCCTGATGCGCCAGTGCGGGTTCGCCACGCGCATCGCGCGCGATGGCGACGAGGCGATCGCATGCCTGGGCGAATTTCGCCCCGACCTCGTGCTGCTCGACATCATGCTGCCGGGCATGAACGGCTTCGAGGTGTGCCGGTTCATCCGCGGGCAGAAGTCGCTCGCCGGATCGCGCGTGCTGATGCTCACCGCGAAGGGCGGTTCGGCCGACGAGGCGAAGGGCATCGCCGCGGGCGCCGACGGCTACCTCACCAAGCCCTTCGCGACGCGCGAGCTGGTGGCGCGGGCGCGCGCGCTCCTTGGCGAAGGAGCGCCGTGAACGCGAGCGCCTCCACCGTCTTCGTAGTGGACGACGACCGCTCCACGCGCGAGCTCCTCGCCTTCCTCATGACGAGCAACGGCATCGCGGTGGAAGTCTTCCCGGACGCGGCGAGTTTCCTCGCCGTGTATCGGCCGGTGCGTCCCGGCTGCCTGGTGCTCGACCTCAACATGCCGGGCATGAACGGGCTCGACCTGCAGCAGTCGCTGAATGAGCGCGGCGTGCGCCTGCCGGTGATCTTCCTCTCGGGACGCGCCGACATCCCGAGGGCCGTGCAAGCCGTGCGCGAGGGCGCGATCGACTTCATCGAGAAGCCCTTCGACTACAAGCACGTGCTCGAGCGCGTGCGCCACTGCCTGGAGCGCGATTGCGCGGCGCGCGCCGGCGACGACCGCAAGCGCATCGCCTCGGAGCGCCTCGGGCAGCTCACCCAGCGCGAGCGCGAGGTGCTCGACCTGGTGGTGGCCGGCCGGATGAACCGGGAGATTGCCGAGGCCCTCGACATCAGCATCAAGACCGTCGAGGCCCATCGCGCGCGGCTGATGGAGAAGCTGGGGGTGAATTCGGTGGCGGAACTGGTGCAGGCGGTGGTGGCCGCCAGTTAGGGTTTACCCCAATTGTGGGCGGCGGGGGCGCGCGGTTAGCATCGACGCGTCCAGGCGACAAGCCCGTGAAGAAAGCGCGCGCCCGGGCACATCCCAACCAGCGCAGAGGAGAAAACATGGTTGCTGCCGCATCGACAGTAGGCCATATCAATCCCGCCGAGGAGCGCAAGGTCATCTTCGCCTCGTCGCTCGGAACCGTCTTCGAGTGGTACGACTTCTATCTTTACGGCTCGCTCGCAGCCATCATCAGCAAGCAGTTCTTCTCGGGCGTGAACCCCACGGCCGCGTTCATCTTCGCGCTCATGGCGTTCGCCGCGGGCTTCGCGGTGCGCCCGTTCGGCGCGATCTTCTTCGGGCGCATCGGCGACATGGTGGGACGCAAGTACACGTTCCTCATCACCATTCTCATCATGGGCATCTCGACATTCGTGGTCGGCCTGCTGCCGAACTACGAATCGATCGGGGTGGCCGCGCCGATCATCCTCATCGCACTGCGCCTGCTGCAGGGCCTCGCGCTGGGCGGGGAGTACGGCGGCGCCGCGACCTACGTGGCCGAACACGCCCCGGATGGCAAGCGGGGTGCGCATACGGCGTGGATCCAGACCACGGCGACGCTTGGCCTCTTCCTTTCGCTGCTGGTGATCCTCGGCGTGCGCACCACCCTGGGCGAGGAGGAGTTCGCCAAGTGGGGTTGGCGCATCCCGTTCCTGCTCTCGGTGTTCCTGCTCGCGATCTCGGTCTGGATCCGGCTCTCGCTCAACGAGTCGCCCCTCTTCCAGAAGATGAAGGCCGAGGGCAAGACCTCCAAGGCGCCGCTCACCGAGTCGTTCGCGCACTGGGGCAACCTCAAGATCGTGATCCTCGCGCTCCTCGGGCTCACGGCCGGACAGGCGGTGGTGTGGTACACGGGCCAGTTCTACGCGCTCTTCTTCCTCACCCAGACGCTCAAGGTCGACGCCACGACCGCCAACATCCTTATCGCGGTGTCGCTCGCCATCGGCACGCCGTTCTTCATCGTGTTCGGCGCGCTCTCCGATCGCATCGGCAGGAAGCCGATCATCATGGCGGGCTGCCTGATCGCGGCGCTCACGTACTTCCCGCTCTTCAAGGCGCTCACGCACTACGCCAACCCCGCGCTCGAGAAGGCGATCAGCGGCGCGCCGGTGACGGTGACCGCGGACCCGAACGAGTGCTCGTTCCAGTTCAATCCGGTGGGCACCTCGAAGTTCGTGACCTCGTGCGACATCGCCAAGAGCTTCCTCGCGAGGAGCTCCGTGAACTACACCAACGTCGCCGCGGCTCCGGGCACGGTCGCGAAGGTGAAGATCGGCGACGAGGAGGTCTCGAGCTTCGACGGGCGCGCGGTCCCGGGACCGGAGTTCGCCGCCAAGAACGGGGCCTTCAACAAGCAGCTCGGCGAAGCGATCAAGAAGCATGGCTACCCGCCGAAGGCCGATCCCGCGCAGATCGACAAGGTCATGGTGGTCGTGATCCTGACGATCCTGGTGCTCTACGTGACCATGGTGTACGGACCGATCGCGGCGATGCTGGTGGAGCTCTTCCCCACGCGCATCCGCTACACGTCGATGTCTCTTCCGTATCACATCGGCAACGGCTGGTTCGGCGGGTTCCTGCCGACCACGGCCTTCGCAATGGTGGCGGCTACGGGCGACATCTATTACGGCCTTTGGTACCCGATCGTGGTCGCGTTGATGAGCTTCGTGATCGGATCGCTGTTCGTGAAGGAGACCAGGGGCCGCTCCATCACGGAGTGATTTCCGCATCATCCGCAGCCCGCCGGGCCTCGCGCCCGGCGGGTTTTTTTCCATTACAATCGTGCATGGCAGCGGGCGATATCCATCGCAAGACCGAGCGCGGCGCCGCGGAGATCGGGCAGCGCAAGCTGAAGTTGCTCCCCCGGTTGCGCACGATGCTGATCCTCATCGACGGCGTGCGGCCCGAATTCCTGGTGAAGGAGGAGGCGGCGAAGGTCGGCGCGCCGCCTGATTTCCTCGAGCAGCTGCAGGCGCTCGGGCTCATCGAGAAAATTTCCGGCGCTGCGCCGCTCGGCGCGCAGCCGATGCCCTTCGCCGACGAGTTCTCGCAGTTCCGCGCCGCCAAGGAGTTCATGAACGTCACGGTGGTCGACGCGCTCGGCCTCAAGTCGTTCTTCTTCACCATGAAGCTCGAGCGCGCCGGCACGCGCGCCGACCTGAGGGAGCTGGCGCCGGCCTATCGCCAGGCGCTCGACAAGGCGCTCGGCGAGGCGCAGGCGGACGTGCTCGCCCAGCGCCTCGAAATGATGCTGCGTTAGTGCTGCTGCGCTACTTCACGCGCGAGATCCTCGCATCGAGCCTGCTGGTCCTCGCCGCGCTGCTCGCGCTCTTCGGGTTCTTCGACCTGATCCGCGAGCTGGACGACCTGGGCCGCGGCACCTACCGAATCAATGCGATGCTCGCTTACGTCGCGCTCACGCTTCCGTCGCACGCCTACGTGCTCCTGCCGGCGGCGGGCCTCATCGGCACCCTCTTCGCGCTCGCGCGCATGTCGGAGAATTCCGAGATCACGGTGATGCGCGCTTCGGGACTGTCTCTGCGCCAGCTCGCGCTGCACGTGGGCGCCGCGGGGCTCGTGATCGCGCTCGTGACGCTCGCCTTCGGCGAGCTCATCACGCCCTACACCGAGGAGGCCGCGAAGGGACTGCGGCTGAAAGCCACGCGCTCGATCGTCGCGCGCGAGTTCCGCTCGGGCTTCTGGGTCAAGGACGACCGCAGCTTCGTGAACATCCAGGACGTGACCGCGGACACGCAGCTCCTCAACCTGCGCATCTACGAGTTCGACCCGGCGTTCCGGCTAACCGCCATCAGCCGCGCGGAAAAGGGCACCTACGCGGGGCCCAACAAGTGGGAGCTCGCCAACGTCGAGCTCACGCGCTTCGAGGGCGATCGCGCCGTGCTGCAGAAGATCCCGAGCGCCACGTGGAGCTCGGTGCTCACGCCCGACATCCTCTCGGTGCTGAAGATCGTGCCGGAGCGCATGTCGGCCCTGAACCTGCGCGCCTACATCGAGCACCTTCGCGAGAACCGCCAGAAGGCGACGCGCTACGAGATCGCCTTCTGGAGCAAGATCTTCAGCCCCGCCGCCGCCGTCGTGATGATGATCCTCGCCATCCCGTTCGCGCTGCAGTCGGCGCGCGCGGGCGGAGTGGGGGCGAAGATCGTGATGGGCATCATGATCGGCCTCGCCTTCCACTTCGCGGGACGGCTCTTCGCGCACGTGGGCCTGCTCAACGATTGGCCGGCGCTGCTGGCCGCGGGCGCGCCGGTCGTGATCGCCGCGCTGGTGGCGTCCGCGCTCCTCGTGCGCGCCGAGCTGCGCTGAGAAACCGGGGACAGAGCTCAGTTATCGGCAGCCGATAACTGAGCTCTGTCCCCGGTTTTGCGCTTGGCGTCGAGGAGCGCTGTGCCGGCGAGGCGGTCGTGCAGGAACTGGCCGTCGCGGTCGAAGAGCGCCCAGAGGAAGCCCAGGCCGAGCGCCGCCAGCCCGAGGAGCGCGATCACGTAGCGGTGGATCGCGCGCGCGACGCCGGGCGCTCGCCCGTCGGATGCGGCGAGGCGCAGGTTCCAGGTCTTCATCGGCAGGGTCTGGCCCCCGTGGGTCCAGAACCAGACGAAGTACGCGCCGGCGACGACCACGATCCACGCTTGCAGGACGTGGCGGCGCCATCCGTGGCTGGAATCGCCGAAGAATGCGATGAAGGGCCAGGTGGCGATGAACACCAGGGCCACCACGAGCAGCACGTCGTAGAGCGCGCTGGCGAGGCGCCGTGCAATCGACGGCGCGCGCGCGCCGCTCGCGACGATCACCGCGGCTCGCCGGGTCGCAGGAGGCGAGCGCTGCCCTCGTCAGAGGAACGCGGCGGGGGCGGCCCCATGTCGCCGCGGGATTCGCGCTCGCGCAGCCAGCGCTCTCGCAGCTCGTGCTGGCGCTCGGGGGGGAGCTTGCGCAGGCCCTGGAAGGTCTCGCGCGC
>JBDTXQ010000138.1:0-6779 GCA_040006115.1 Usitatibacter sp. | reverse complement strand
CGCGCAGCGTGTCGAGCGTGCGCCGCAGGTTCTCGCGCGCCTCGCTGAGCTCCCGCGCGAGCGAGTCGTCGCGCATGTCCCAGCGCATCCACAAGTAGGCCTTGGCGATGCGCTGCGCGAGCGTGGCCCCCCTGGCGGCGCGCACCGCGGCGGCGCTGGCCGCGCCGCGCGCGCTCTCCTGCAGGAGCCGCGCGCCCTTTTCCGCGATCCACACGACCTCCTCGGTTCGCGGGCGCAGCTTGCGCGCGTTTTCGCGGGTCGGAGCGCGCGCGGCCCACTCCCGGTAGTCCTGCCAGAGGAGCGTGAGGAGCGCGTAGTTGTCGCGCGCCTCCAAAGTCGGCGTGCGCGCGGCGACCTCCTTCAGCGCGGCGTCGAGGTCGCGCAGCGCCGCGGCGAGGGCGCGGCGGCTGCGCTCGACCAGCACGCCCTGGCCGACTTGCGCGTGGAGCTTCGCGATACGCTCGGCGAGGGTAACGAGGCGAATGGCGTTGACGATGCGCGGCGCTGCCTCCCCGGCGGCATTCGCCGACGCGGAGAAGACAAGAAGGAGCACGACCTGCGCGAGCGCGCGGGCGGCTTTCACGATCCGCCTGCCGGCATCGCGAAGCCGCAGATCACGCCATCGCTCACGAAGCGCGCGAGCGAGGTGCGGAGAATGCGCTCCGCGTCGCCGGCCGCGAGGGCTTCGCTCGCCGCCTGCAGGCCTGCACCCGAACCGAATCCCGCTAGGAGCCGCCACTCGGCAGCGGCGATGCGCTCGACGCGCACCTCGAGGGCCTCGCGGCGCACCACGACATGATCGGGTCCCTCGCGGCGCGCGGGCTTGCCGTCGCGCTCCGGCTGGTTCGCTTCCCAGATCGCCACGACCGGATGGGACGAGCGCAGCAGGTGCGTCGCCGGATGCAGGATGAAGCGGATCTCGCCGAGGGACTCGGCGGTGACGCCGCGCAGCGCCTTCAGGTCGAAGGGTGGCGCGTCGGCGGCGTGATAGCTCTGGTGGCACGCCCACTCGAGGCGCGCCACGTCGGGCAGGTAAGCGAGGGTGCGAGCCGGCCCGTAGACCTCGAGGAAAGAGGCGAACGGTTCGCCGTACTCGTGCAGGTCGCCGCTGCGCGAGGGGTTCGCGGCCGCATGCCGCGCCACGGCCTCGGCGAAGAACGCCTCGCCGACGAGGCGGCGCACCACGGGATAGGCGGCCACGAGGGCGCCGGACCACGCGGCGTTCACGTTGCGCCGGTATGCCTGGAGCCCCGCCGACGCCATCGCGGCGCGCCCGTCGAGGATCGCGTCGAGGAGCTCGGACTGGGTGCGCGCGAGCGATGGCATCAGGCGACCGGCGCGAGGACGCTCGCGGTGCGCGCGAGATGCGAGCGCGCGATGCGCGCCTCGTCGAGGAGCACGTCGAGCGGCGGGATGGCGCTATCCCATTCCACCAGCGTGGGCCGGGCTCCGATGCGCGCGAGCGCCGCTGCGTACAGCGCCCACACGTCTGCGCTCACGCGTGCGCCGTGCGTGTCGAGGAGGAGCTCGCCCGAGCGCTCGAATCCCGCGAGGTGGATCTCGCCGACCGCGTGCGCGTCGATCGAGGCGAGATAGCGGCGCGCGTCGAAGCCGTGGTTCACCGAGTTCACCCAGATGTTGTTGACGTCGAGCAGCAAGCCGCAGCCGGAGCGCCGCGCCGCTTCCGCGACGAAATCCCATTCGGCGATCGTCGAGTGGGCGAACTCGAGGTAGGAGGAAACGTTCTCGACGAGGATTCGCCGCGCGAGGCGCTCCTGCACGCGTTCGATGCGCTCGACCACGTGATCGAGGGCCTCCTCGGTGTACGGCAGCGGCAGGAGGTCGTTCGCGTGGCGCGCGCCCACCGAAGACCAGCACAGGTGCTCGGACACGAGCGCCGGCTCGAAGCGCCGCACCAGCGCGTCCAGTTTGCCGAGATGGCGCTCGTCGAGGGGATCGGCCGAGCCCAGCGAAAGGCCCACGCCATGCAGGCTCAGCGCGTAGGACGCGCGGAAGCGCTCGAGCCACGCGAGCGGGGCTCCGCCCGCGCAGAAGTAGTTCTCGCTGTGCACCTCGAGGAAGGCGAGCGGGGAGCGGCGCTCGAGGAGCTCGCGGTAATGAGGCGCGCGCAGCCCGATGCCGGTGCTGTCGGGCGCGATCCCCGGATGCACGACCGTGCTAGTACGCCCTGAACTTGGGCGCCTTTCCTGTTTCCGTGCCGCCGGCGGAGGTCTTGCCGCCAACCTTCTCGCACGTGCCCTTCGGTACGTACTTCCACTCGTCGGACGCGTTGTCCTTGGCGGCCTTCCCGGCGCAGGAATGGCGCGCGGTGCCGCAATCGTTCTGCCCCGACTTGGCCACGCCGTAGCACTTCTCCTTGGCGCCGGCCTTGGCGTCCTCGGCACCGGCGGGATGCGTGGCGCCCAGGGCGAGGATGCTGGCGACGGTGGACTGCAGAAGCTTGTTGCGGGTGGACATGAGATCTCCTTGTCTCCCGAATTCTATCCGTTTCCGGAGCGGTACTTCTCGCTCGCCCGGTGCAGGAACTTCAGCTGCGAGTCGAAGTTGCGGCACATGAGGCAGCGGTCCAGGTGATAGGTGAGCGATTCCGACTCAACGGCGGAGAGCTTGCGGTCGTATGCGATCGAAAGCAGGCGCGAGGCCGCGCGGCAGTCGACGCTCTCAACGGGAGGAGGCTTCTTTTCCAAACCAGTTTTTCTCGAGGCACAAGCGCAGGGCGAGGCGCGCTCGATGCAGGATCACCCAGCAGTTGGACGCGCTGATGCCTTCACCCTTACAGATTTCCTCGGTGTCCTCGCCAACGATCTCGCGCTTGAAGAAGACGCGGGCGCCGGCTGCCGGAAGCTTGTCGAGGCAGCCCTCGAAAATCTCCCAGAAGCGGCCCTGCTCGAACGCGGCCTCCGGGTCGCCCCACGCGGAAGGCGCCTCGCGCCAATGGCCGGTTTCGTCGAAGAGCTGGTCCAGCCAGCCTTCGTCGCCCGTTTCCGCGGCGTAGTCGGTGAGCTCGACCTGGTTCCTCTCGGCGATCGCCCGGCGCTGCAGGTCGATCACCTTGAAGCGCAGGATCGAGGTGAGCCAGGTGCGCAGCGACGACCGGCCGCCGAATCCCTGCACGCCCTCCAGGGCCGCCAGCAGGCACTCCTGCACCGCCTCCTCGGCGAGCTGTCCGTCGCGCAGCTGCGACAGCGCATAGCGCATCAGGTAGGGCCGATGGCCTTCGATCTCCGCGAAGCGCGGATCGCTCAAGGTGGGCGCGGGCGGCATTTTCAGCGACAAATCTTACCCCAACCCGCTCGAATTGCCCCGGGGGCCGAACACTCCCTCGGTGCCTTTTTGTTTGCCGCTACAATGGCCGATTATTTCCCCAGCCCGCATCCCGCTCCCGCTAATGGCCGTCAAGCTGACCTCCGCGCAGAAGGCAGAAGTCCTCATCGAGGCGCTGCCCTACATCCAGAAGTTCTACGACCGCACCATCGTCATCAAGTACGGCGGCAACGCGATGACCGACGTGGCCCTCCAGGAGGACTTCGCCGAGGACGTGGTGCTGCTGAAGCTGATCGGCATGAACCCGGTGGTGGTCCACGGCGCGGGCCCGCAGATCGGGGCGCTCCTGCAGAAACTCGGCAAACAGAGCGAGTTCATCCAGGGAATGCGCGTCACCGACGAGGAGACCCTCGACGTGGTCGAGATGGTCCTTGGCGGCCTCATCAACCAGGACATCGTGACGCTCATCAACAAGGCGGGCGGCAAGGCGGTGGGCCTCACCGGCAAGGACGGCCACTTCATCCACGCGCGCAGGCTCAAGATCGCGAGCAAGGAAAACAAGAAGAAGAAGATCGACGTGGGACTGGTGGGCGAGATCGTGCGCATCGACCCGGAGATCATCCAGCTGCTCGACTCGCGCGACTTCATCCCGGTGATCGCGCCCATCGGCAGCGACGAGAACGGCGTCGCCTACAACATCAACGCCGATATCGCCGCGGGCAAGCTCGCCATCACCCTCCAAGCAGAAAAGCTCGTGCTCCTCACCAACACCACCGGAGTCCTCGACAAGGACGCCAAGGTCATCACCGGGCTCACCGCGCAGAAAGTGAAGGAGATGATCGACGACGGCACCATCTCCGGCGGCATGCTTCCGAAGGTCGAGTGCGCCCTCGACGCGGTGAGGAACGGCGTGAAGAGCGCGCACATCATCGACGGACGCGTCTCGCACGCGCTGCTGCTGGAAGTGCTCACCAGCTCGGGCGTGGGCACGCTCATCCGCGGCGCCTCGGCCAACCGCGCCAACCACCACCGCTAGCTGCGCGAGAGCCGCGCGGCGAGCGCGACGTGGTCCGAGAGGCGCGACCATTGCGCCCCGGTATGGCGCGTCACCGCCTCGACGTTCAGGTCGCGCACGTAGATGCGGTCGAGCGTGAACATCGGCATCTGCGCGGGATAGCTCTTCGCGGGCCTTCCCTGGGCGCGCTCGAACACCTCGTAGAGGCCGAGCTCGTCCTCGAGGAAGTTGCTCGCCTTGCGATGCCAGTCGTTGAAGTCGCCGGCCACGACCAGGGGCCCCTTCTTCGGCACCGATGCGCGAATGCGCTCGCAGAGCCACTCGAGCTGGAAGCGCCGGCTTCGCGCCCAGAGACCGAGGTGCACGTTGATGCAGTGAAGCGGCTCCTTCCACCCCTCGATCAGGACCTCGCAGTGCAGCAGGCCCCGGCTCTCCATGGGGTGGTGCGAGACGTCGATGTTCTCCCATGCCGGGATCGGATGCCGGCTCACGACCGCGTTGCCGTGGTGGCCGTCCTGGTAGACGGCGTTCATGCCGTAGACATTGTGGCAGCCCTCGTGCGTGAGGAACTCGTGCTGGCCGATTTCCGGCCAGGCCACGTGGCGGCGCGCGTTGGCCTCGTGCTTTCCCTGCACTTCCTGGAGGAAGGCCACATCCGCGTCGAGCGATTTCAGGCGGTCGCGAATCTCGTGCAGCACGACGCGCTTGTTGAACTGCGACAAGCCCTTGTGGATGTTGTAGGTCACCACGTTGAACGCCTTGGAACGGGCCATGTCAGCCGCGCTTTCTGTCGGGAAGCATGAGGATCGCCTTTCGGTTGCTCCAGGAAAATACGCGTTGCGCCGCCTCGTTCCAAGGCAGCCACTGCGCCGCGAGGTGCTCGCTCGGGGCGACCCGCACCGGCACGGACCGCGGCACCTCGAGGCCGAACACGTGCTCGGTGTTGTGGGTGACGCCGGGCGCATAACGATGGCGCCACACCGGATAGATTTCGAAGACGTTCTGCAAGTTCCACGGCTCGAGGGGGAAGCTCGCGGCGTCGATGCCGGTTTCCTCGCCGACCTCGCGGATCGCCGTGTCGGAGAGGCTCTCGCCCTCGTGCTGGCTGCCGGTAACCGACTGCCAGAAGCCCGGGCGGTCGGCGCGATCGAGCAGAAGGACCTCCAGGCCGGGGGTATGGATCACGACAAGCGTCGAGACCGGGATCTTGTGCGTCACGCGACCCGCATGCGCGAGGCGACCGCGTCTTCACCCGCGAAGAACGCATGCGGCATGTCGCGCGAGAGGTGCCGCGCCACGGGGATCCCGGCGCTATCCACGGCGATCATGCCCACGTCGGCCTGGTAGTCGCGCAGCAGCTCGTCGAGGATCGCCTTCATGGCGCGCTCGAGCGTGGCGCCGTGGGCGACCCTCTCCGAGACTGCGCGCGCCGCGAGCGAGCGCATCACGTACTCGCCGGTGCCGGTGGCCGAGGCGGCGACGTATCGCGAGGCGTAGTTGCCGGCGCCGATGAGCGGCGAATCGCCCACGCGCCCGGCGAGCTTCAGGGTGACGCCGCCCGTCGAGGTCGCGGCGGCGAGAATGCCGTTCGCGTCGACCGCGGCCGCGCCCACCGTGCCGCCCGCGTACTCGGGATGGTCCTTCAGGAAGCGCCGCATCTTCAAGCCGTGCCTCCCGAGCACCTCGTCGGCGCGCCTCCTCTTGTCCTGCCAGTCGGCGCGGCGGGCGGGCGTGACCGGATCGTGGTCGCCGAAGCCCATCACGCGCGCGAAGCGCTGCGCGCCGTCGCCGGCGAGCATCGCGTGGTCGGTCTCCTCCATCACCTTGCGCGCGACCAGCACCGGATTCTTCACGCGCTGTAGCGCGGCGACCGCGCCCGCGCACGAATCGCGGCTCACCATCACCGCGGCATCGAGCTCGCAGAAGCCGTCGAAGTTGAGGACCGCGCCGGTGCCCGCGTTGAAGATGGGGTTGTCCTCGAGGACGACCACGGTCGCGCAAACCGCGTCGAGCGACGATCCGCCCGCGCGCAGCACGGCGCGGCCCTTCTCGACCGCGCCCTTCATGGCCTCGACCGCGTCGGCTTCGGAGCCCGGGCGCCAGCTGCCGGCGCCGCCGTGGGCGATGAGCGCGATGGGCATCTAAGCGTTGCGCAACTTGAGGTGGAGCTCGCGCAGCTGCTTCTCGGTGACGGGGGTGGGCGCCTCGACCATGAGGTCCTGCCCGCGCTGCGTCTTGGGGAAGGCGATCACGTCGCGGATCTGGTCGACGCCCGCCATCATCGCCACCATGCGGTCGAAGCCGAACGCCACGCCGCCGTGCGGCGGCGCCCCGTACGCGAGGGCGTCGAGGAGGAAGCCGAACTTGGCGCGGCTCTCCTCGTCGCCAATGCCGAGCACCTTGAACTGCTTGGCCTGGACGTCGGCGCGGTGGATCCGCACCGAGCCGCCGCCGATCTCCCAGCCGTTCAGCGCGATGT
>JBDTXQ010000137.1:0-6953 GCA_040006115.1 Usitatibacter sp. | reverse complement strand
CCGTCGTCGTCTTCTCGCTGCTGGTCCAGGGCCTTACCCTCCCGCGCCTCGCGCGAAGCGCATCTCGGGGGTGACGGGGGCGAGATCGGCATCGAGGCCGCTAGCGCTGCACGGGCGCATTCCCCGCCGCGCTGCGGTTCTTCCCCACGATGGCCACGATGATGAGGCCGTAGGAAACCAGCCTCACGATGTAATAGATGGGAGCGTCCTCGTCCGGCCCGACGCTGAGGAAGAGGACCACGCGGTTCACCGCTTCCAGCCCGAAGCTGAGCGCGAAGAAGAGGAAGAGCCGGTCACGCGTGGCCTTCCAGAAGCGCAGGAAGAAGAGCGCCGCGGTGAGCGACGCGGTGGCGATGCCGCCGACAAGGATGGCGTTCAGCATCATTCGCTCTCCCAGATGAGGCCGAAGAGGAGGAGCGCCAGTGACAGGAAGGCGGTCGCGAGGCGTGCCGTCGAAAGGTCCGCCGCGGCGAACACGACTCGGTCGAGGAGGACCAGGGCGTTGTTCAGCGTGAACCCGACGAAGCAGAGCGCGCTCCACAGCAGCATCTTGGAGCGCGTGCGCTGATATGCGAGCAGCAGCATCGCCGCGCAGATTGCGGAGGTGAGCGCGCATAGAAGGTAGATGGTTTGGACCACGTCAGGGCTCCTTCCGGAACTTGAATGCGTCGGCGAACTGGACCGCGCTGCGCGCGGTCTTCGAGTGGATGAGCTCGGTCATCCCGATGAGGTTGTCCTGGTAGTGATGCGCGATGTCCTCTACCAGGCGCGACAAGCCCTCGTCCGCGGGATCGAAGCGGTAGCCCATCCCCCCCGCATCGACCGGGCGCACGAAATGCGCCTCGTGGAGCGCGCGCACGAGATCGCCCGCGCTGCGCTCGCTGATGTAGAGGCGCTCGGCCACGGCGAGCACCGGGACCGGCTCGCCCGCGGCGGCCCTAATGACGAGCAGGGCCTCGAGGAACGGCACCGAGGGAATGCTCGTGGCGACGAAGCGCCGCACGCTCTCCGGGATCGGCTTGGCGGTCACGACGCGCCCTCGGTCCGCGCCCGGAATGCGCGCAGCGCCGCGTCGACGACGCTCTCCAGGCTGCCTCCCACGCGATAGCGCTGGCGCAGGAGCAGCGCGTCGCCTCCGTCGCGCAGCGAGAGCGCCTCATGGGAGCGCGGGTGCGCGAGCGTGCCATCCAGCCCGAAGCGGCACGCCTGGAAGCGGTTGTAGTTGTAGACGAGGAGGGCCGGGTCCCGATGGGCATCTCCAGTCAGACCGCTTCCTTGCCGCGCCCCCCCAACCGGTCGTCGAGCTCCCCGATGTACGCGGCGATCGAGCTCTCGGTGTGCTCGAGCGCGTCGCCGAAGTCGTGGTCGAGCTTGTCCAGGCGCTGCGCGGTAAGCGCCTGCGAGCTTTCCATGCGCGCGGCGACCTTGTCGAGCTCGGCCAGCATCGCGCCCTTCAGCTCGGTGAATCGCGAGGCCTCGGCCTTCTCGGCGAGCTCACGCTGCGCCTGCAGCTCGCGCGTCTGGCGCCGCGCCTCGATGAGGACGCTGCCCTGGAGGTAGATCACGTACGCGAGGAAGAGGGCGCTCAGCAACGCGATCATCGCCAGCATGATGAGGCCCAGCGGCGCCTGCACCGTGGTGAACACGAGCCAGAGGGACGTGGGCGCCATGAAGGCGTTCCAGTTGAACGCCGCGAGGAGCCCGAGCGCCGCGAACACCAGCAGGATGAGGATCAAGCGCACGTTCATGATGGCCTCCGGGCTGCAGCCAGCGTCAGCGGAACGCTGCCTTCAACTCCTCGAACCGCTTCATCAGCTCCGGCGGCGCCTTCTCGGCGAGCTTGCCTTCCACCATCTCCCCGTGGAGCGGCATCTCCTTCTTCCACTCGTCGTTCGAGACAGCGGTGGCGGCCGCGAATTTCTCGGCACCGAAGGATTCCATGCCCTTCATGTCTAGCTCTTTCGGCACATTGCCGAGCACGGTCTCCACCGCGGCGCCCTTGCCCTCGACGCGCTCGACGATCCACTTCAGCACGCGCATGTTCTCGCCGTACCCGGGCCAGATGAACTTGCCGTTGGCGTCCTTGCGGAACCAGTTCACGAGGTAGATCTTCGGCTGCTTCTTCATCTGGCTACCCAGCTTCAGCCAGTGCGCGACGTAATCGGCGATGTGATAGCCGCAGAAGGCGAGCATCGCGAAGGGATCGCGGCGCACCACGCCCACCTGGCCCACGATCGCAGCGGTGGTCTCAGAGCCGAGCGTCGCGGCCATGTACACGCCGTCGTTCCAGCTCTTCGCCTCGGTGACGAGCGGCACCGTGGTCGAGCGCCGGCCGCCGAAGATGAAGGCGTCGACCGGCACGCCCTGCGGATCGTCCCACGAGGGGTCGATCGACGGGCACTGCGCCGCGGCGACCGTGAAGCGCGCGTTGGGATGCGCGGCGGGGCGGCCCGACTGCGGCGTCCATTCCCGGCCGGTCCAGTCGGTGAGCTTCGCAGGCGCTTCCTTGGTCATGCCTTCCCACCACACGTCGCCCTCGGGCGTGAGCGCCACGTTGGTGAAGATGGTGTTGGTCTTGATGGTCTCCATGCAGTTGGGATTGGTATCCCAACCGGTGCCGGGCGCCACGCCGAAGAACCCCGCTTCCGGGTTAATCGCGCGCAGCGTCCCATCCTTGCCGGGCTTGATCCAGGCGATGTCGTCGCCGACGGTGGTCACCTTCCAGCCCTTGAATGCGGGCGGCGGGATCAGCATCGCGAAGTTGGTCTTGCCGCACGCGCTTGGGAAGGCGGCGGTCACGTAGTGCTTGCGGCCTTCGGGGGATTGCACGCCGAGGATGAGCATGTGCTCGGCGAGCCAGCCCTGCTCGCGGCCCATCACCGACGCGATGCGCAGCGCGAGGCACTTCTTGCCGAGGAGCGCGTTGCCGCCGTAGCCGGAGCCGAAGGAGACGATCTCCTTGGCCTCGGGGAAATGCACGATGTACTTGTGGTCCTTGTTGCACGGCCACGTCACGTCCTCCTGGCCGGGGGCGAGGGGCGCGCCGACGGAGTGCAGGCACTTCACGAAGTCGCCGTCGCCGAGGACGTCGAGGACCTTGCGGCCCATGCGCGTCATGAGCTTCATGTTGACCGCGACGTAGGCCGAATCGGAAATCTCCACGCCGATGTGCGCGATGTGCGAGCCGAGCGGGCCCATGCTGAAGGGAACCACGTACATCGTGCGACCGCGCATGCAGCCCTTGAAGAGGCCGTCGAGCGTGCCGCGCATCTCCACCTGATCGACCCAATTGTTGGTCGGCCCGGCGTCGTCCTTCGTTTTCGAGCAGATGAAGGTGCGATCCTCGACGCGCGCCACGTCCGAGGGATCGGACCAGGCGAGGTACGAGTTGGGGCGCAGCTTCTCGTTCAGCTTGCGGAAGGTGCCCGCGGCGATGAGCTCGGCGCAGAGGTGATCGTATTCCGCGTCCGAGCCGTCGCACCAATGGATGTGGTCCGGCTGCGTCAACGCCGCGACCTGGTCGACCCACTTCATCAGCTTCGCGTTGCGCGTGGGGACGCCTCCGGCGACCGGAGCGGCTTGAGCGTGCATCTGGACTCCTCGAGCGTGCCGGCTGTGTGCTATCGGCGCCGGCGTTTTGGGGGAAACCCCAATTATCTCAAATAACCCCTCACCGGGGACAGGCCTTGCTTTCCATCCCATCTGGCAGAAAGTGAGGTCTGTCCGCGCCTACTTAGTTCAAGTGAGATAGGCCTTGTTTTGCTTGCTGCGGGGCCAGAAACCGAGCAGATCGGTCTCTGTGGCACCGACAATGCCCTTTTCCGTGATGATCGCGGTCACGTATTGCGCGGGCGTCACGTCGAAGGCGGGGTTGGCGACGGGCGTGGAGCGCGGGGCGATCGCCACTTGCGTGAATCGCCCCTCGGAATCGAGGCCGCGCACGATGCGCACCTCGTCGGCATCGCGCTCCTCGATGGGAATCTCGGTGAGCGCGTCCTCGATGCCCCAGTCGATGGTCGGCGTTGGCACCGCCGCGTAGAAGGGCACGTTGCTGGCATGCGCCGCCACCGCCTTGAGGTAGGTGCCGATCTTGTTGCAGACGTCGCCGCGCCGCGTGACCCGGTCGGCGCCGACCATCACCAGGTCCACCATGCCGCGCTGCATCAAGTGGCCGCCCGCGTTGTCGGTGACGAGGGTATGAGGCACTCCGTGGCCGGCGAGCTCCCACGCGGTGAGCAGGCCCTGGTTGCGGGGCCGAGTCTCGTCGACCCACACGTGCACCGGGATGCCATGGTCATGCGCCATGAAGATGGGCGCGGTGACCGTCCCCCAATCCATCGTGGCGATCCATCCGGCGTTGCAATGGGTGAGGATGTTGATGGGACGCTTCTTCGCGGCGTGCTGCCGCTCGAGGAGGGTGAGCCCGTGCCGGCCGATGGCCTCGTTCAATGCCACGTCCTCTTCGGCGATCGCCTGCGCCTCGGTCCACGCGGCGACCAGGCGCTCGGAGAGCTTCGCGCCCGCGAGACGCTCGCGCATGCGCCCGATCGCCCACGCGAGGTTCACCGCCGTGGGACGCGTCTTGCGCAGCAGCGCCGAGGCCCTGGAGATCGACTCGTCGGAAGGGTCGCGCGCCACGGCGAGCGCGATCCCGAAAGCCGCGGCCACGCCGATCAGCGGCGCGCCGCGCACGTGCATGCCGCGGATCGCGTCCGCCATGGCCTCCGTGGACGCGATCGTCGCGGTCTCGAAGACGTGCGGCAGGCGCACCTGGTCGATGATGTGGACTACGCCTTGGGCTTCGTCGGCCCAGAGGCTTCGGTAGTGTTTCTCGCCGACCTTCATTTGAAAATTATACCGGGGGGAGAGGCGCTGCTCGTGGAGGCGAGCGCCAGCCTCGCCGTGCGCTCCAACGATCGCCCCGATGCCATTTCCTTTCCTGTAAAATAACTATTTCCAGCGCGAGGTCCGTCATGACCAAGTACGTCTTCGTGACCGGTGGCGTGGTTTCCTCCCTCGGGAAAGGCATCGCCGCCGCCAGCCTCGCCGCGATCCTCGAATCGCGCAAGATCAAGGTCTCCCTCGTGAAGCTCGATCCCTACATCAACGTGGATCCGGGCACCATGTCGCCGTTCCAGCACGGCGAGGTGTTCGTGACCGAGGACGGCGCCGAGACCGATCTCGACCTCGGCCACTACGAGCGCTTCTCGTCCACGCGAATGTCGAAGGCCAACAACTTCACCACCGGCCAGATCTACGAGCGCGTCATCAACAAGGAGCGCCGCGGCGACTACCTCGGCGGCACCGTGCAGGTGATCCCGCACATCACCGACGAGATCAAGCTCTCCATCAAGGCCGCGTGCAAGGACGCGGACGTCGGCATCATCGAGATCGGCGGCACCGTGGGCGACATCGAGTCGCTGCCCTTCCTCGAGGCGATCCGCCAGATGGGCATCGAGGAAGGCCGCACCAACACCTGCTACATCCATTTGACGCTCGTGCCTTACCTCACCAGCGTGGGCGAGATCAAGACCAAGCCGACCCAGCACTCGGTGAAGGAGCTGCGCGGCATCGGCATCCAGCCCGACATCGTGATGTGCCGCTCGGAAGTGCCGATTCCCGAGAGCGACCGGCGCAAGATCGCGCTCTTCACCAACGTCGACGTGCGCTCGGTGATCTCGGCGTACGACATGGACTCGATCTACAAGATTCCCGTGGCGCTGCACAAGCAGGGCCTGGACGAGATCGTGTGCCGCAAGCTCGATCTCGCCGCGTATCCGGCGGACCTCACCATGTGGGAACACATTGTCGACGCGCTCGAGAATCCCGAGC
Source organism: Usitatibacter sp. (assembly GCA_040006115.1). Taxonomy (GTDB): domain Bacteria; phylum Pseudomonadota; class Gammaproteobacteria; order Burkholderiales; family Usitatibacteraceae; genus Usitatibacter. The sequence continues at coordinate 1,121 of JBDTXQ010000137.1, read as the reverse complement.
ACCGGGTCGACGTCGCCATGGTCGGCAAGTACATCGACCTCACCGATTCTTACAAGTCGCTCACCGAGGCGCTGATCCACGCCGGCATCCACACTCGCACCAAGGTGAACATCCACTACATCGATTCCGAGCAGATCGAGGCCAAGGGCATCGAGATGCTGAAGGACATGGACGCCGTGCTCGTGCCGGGGGGCTTCGGCAAGCGCGGTATCGAGGGCAAGATCGCCGCGGTCAAGTACGCGCGCGAGAACAAGGTGCCTTATCTGGGCATCTGCCTCGGCATGCAGATCGCCGCCATCGAGATCGCGCGCGACAAATGCGGTCTCAAGGGCGCCAACTCCACCGAGTTCGATCCCGAGACGCCCCACCCCGTGATCGCGCTGATCACCGAGTGGCAGAACCACGACGGGCAGATCGAGAAGCGCGACGAGAAGTCGAACCTCGGCGGCACCATGCGCCTGGGTGCGCAGCCCGCCGCGGTGAAGAAGGGCACGCTCGCGCACAGGATCTACGGCAAGGACACGGTCGCCGAGCGCCACCGCCATCGCTACGAGGTCAACAACCACTACGTGTCACGCCTCGAAGCGGCGGGGCTCATCATAAGCGCCAAGACCAAGGCCGAGGACCTGACCGAGATCTCCGAGCTCGCCGACCACCCGTGGTTCGTGGGCGTCCAGTACCACCCGGAGTTCACCTCCACCCCGCGCGAGGGCCATCCGCTGTTCAAGAGCTTCATCAACGCCGCGCTCGAGCAGCACAAGCTGCGCGTCCCCGAACCCGCGCTGAAGGTGATCGGCGGGAGCGAGGCTTGAAGCTCTGCGGTTTCGACGCCGGCCTCGACCGGCCGTTCTTCCTCATCGCGGGGCCCTGCGTGGTGGAGAGCGAGCAGCTGCAGATGGACGTCGCCGGCCAGCTGAAGGAGATGACCACCGAGCTCGGCATCCCCTTCATCTTCAAGAGCAGCTACGACAAGGCCAACCGCAGCTCCGGCAAGTCGTTCCGCGGCCCCGGCATGGAGAAGGGCCTCGAGATCCTCGCGAAGGTGAAGAAGACGCTCGGCGTTCCCGTGCTCACCGACGTGCACACCGCCGAAGAAGTGCCGACCGTGGTGCGGTACGTGG